>NZ_JBQHDG010000018.1:0-255259 GCF_052068095.1 Phytohabitans sp. LJ34
GGGAAAAATAAACCAAACTTGGCACTGGCTTATACAAACACCCTGTTGAGTTCTCAAAGAACAAACACACACCGCGATCCGAAACCCCCGTCTCGGGGGCCCCGCTCTCGGGGCAACTTGCCTAACTTACCTGGTCGACTTCGCGGTGTCAAGCCGGATCTTTGGCCCAACTTCGCATCGCCCAATTGGTCCCCGCGCCACGGCACACCGGTCGCCCGGTGAGTTGGTCTTGCGAGGGAAGCTTGCAGACCGGCCGATCGGTGCTTGGCACCACATCCGCCCGGCTCCTGCCGGCTTGTCTACCTTACCCGGTCGGCTTCGCAATCTCAAATCCGGCTGCCCGGTCGATCGCACCGCCCGCGCCCTGGTTTCGGCCGTTATGTCCGTCCCCTGTGGGCAGAGAGAAAGTTACGCGGGCGATCCGCAGAACGCAAATCGGTTATCGTCACTGTCTCGACGCGCCCGAGCGCCAGGAGCCGCGCCGTGGTCCGCGATCACCCGCCGAGCGTGGAAGAGTTGGGCTCATGGTCCTCGCCGAAGACGCGCTGCTCGGCCTGCTCCTGCCCTTCTGGCAGATCGTCATCGGTGCCGTCGTGCTCGTCGCGATCGTGGGCTCGGTGCACCGCCTCATCATGCGCGGACCATCCCGCATGACCACGATGATGCTGATCAGCGGCGGCGTCGTGGTCGGCCTCACAGTCATCGGCGTTCTCTGGAGCTGACTCGCCGCCACCGCCGCACCGCCCCTCAGAGCCGCCGATTTGCCAGGCTGGGCAGCTCCTCACGGATCGTGGCCAGCCGGGACAGGTCGATATCCGCGACGGTGACGCCAACCGTGTCCGGCGCCTGGGCGACCACCGTGCCCCACGGGTCGACGACCATGCTCCGGCCGAAGCACGTGCGCCCCGGCTCGTGGTCGCCGATCTGCCCAGCCGCCAGCACGTAACACTGGTTTTCGATCGCCCGCGCCCGCAGCAGGACCTCCCAGTGGTCGCGCCCGGTGTGCATCATGAACGCGGCCGGCACCACCAGCACCTGCGCGCCGGCCATGGCCAAGCGCCGGTAGAGCTCGGGAAAGCGCAGGTCGTAGCAGATGGACAGGCCGACCTGCACGCCCTCGACGTCGACGACCACCGTCTCCGCGCCAGGGGCCACGGTGCGGGACTCCTGGTAGGACACCCGGCCGGGGATCTCCACGTCGTACAGGTGGATCTTGCGGTAGCTGGCGGCCAGCTCACCGCCGCGGTCGAACACGAGCGAGGTGTTGTACGTCCGCTCGGCGTCCGGGCCTGTCTCGTGGAACGACCCCGCCAGCACCCACATCCCCAACGAACGCGCCGCGGCCGAGAAGTGTGCCGCGAACTCGCCGTCGATCCCTTCCGGCTTGGGCGCGCCGGCGCCGGGGCCGAGGTAGTCGACGTAC
This sequence comes from Phytohabitans sp. LJ34, assembly GCF_052068095.1. Taxonomy (NCBI): domain Bacteria; kingdom Bacillati; phylum Actinomycetota; class Actinomycetes; order Micromonosporales; family Micromonosporaceae; genus Phytohabitans; species Phytohabitans sp. LJ34. The sequence goes on from NZ_JBQHDG010000018.1 coordinate 1,424, forward strand.
TCGGGGAGGATCGCCAGGTCGGCGCCGCTCGCGGCGGCCTTCTCCAGCAGCTCGCCGGCGGCGGCGAGGTTGGCGGCACGGTCTTCGCGGGCGTTGAGTTGGCACACGGCGACGCGCATGCCGCCAGGCTACGTGGTCGCGAGCACGAGCGCCGTGGCCGCGAGCCCGAGACCCGCGATCTGCACCGGCCGCAGCCGCTCGCGGTCGACGGCGAGCGCGAGCAGCACCGTGCTCGCCGGGTAGAGCGCGGCGATCGCGGCGACGATGCTCAGGTGCCCGCGGACGGCCGCGGCGAGGTAGAACGCGTTCGCGATGATCTCCAGCGTGCCGGCCACCGCCGCCCAGCCCAGCACCGGACGGGAGAGACGCGCGGCCGTGCGGGTACCCAGGAGGATCGCGGCGCCGACCCCGACGGAGGTGAGCCGTCCGGCGGCGAGTGGCCACATCCCCGCCTCTTCGGTTGATTGGCCGAGCAGCGCGAAGAAGAGCCCGAAGAACACGCCGGCGACCAGCGACGTCGCGATCAGCCGCGGCGACACCGGGGCGCGGCCGGCCTGCGGCGGCGTCAGGCTGACCAGCCCGATGGCGACGACCGCGAGTCCGGCGCCGCCGAGGGCCAGCATCCCCGGCGCGCTGTCGGTGAACAGCCCGACACCGATCGGCACGATCGCCGCGGTGACGGCCGCGAGCGGGGCGACCACCGCCATCGCGCCGCCGGCGAGCGCACGGTAGAGCAGCACGATCCCGACGAAGCCGGCCAGGCCGCTGCTCGCGCCCCATGCCAGGTCAGCCGCGGTCGGGGTGCCGGGCAGCAGGATCACGCAGAGCGCGACCGTGGGCAGGCACAGCGCCTGCGAGATCACGGCGACCGCGAGTGGGTGGGCACGCTGCGACGCCCGTCCGCCGGAGTAGTCGGCGGTGCCCCAGATCAGGGCGGACAGCGCGGCGAGCACAATGGGAGTCACCGTGCAGTCGTATCACAATAATGACCGTGAAGGACACTCCATTGACCGAGACTGTGGCCGCGCTCACCGCGGCGGTGGCGGGGCACGTCCGCGCGCTGCGCACCGCGCGCGGCTGGTCCCTCGACGAGCTCGCCGGCCGGTCCGGGGTCAGCAAGGGCATGGTGGTGCAGATCGAGGGCGCGCGTACGAACCCCAGCGTGGGGACGCTGGTGCGGATCGCCGACGCGTTCGGCGTGACGATCGCGCGGCTGCTGGAGCCGGCCGAGGAGCGCACGGTGCGCGTCTCCGACGCCGAGACCGCGCCCCGGCTGTGGCAGGGGCAAGAGGGCAGCTTCGGCCGCCTGCTGCGCGGCATGAACGACCCGAGCTTCGTCGAGCTCTGGGAGTGGCGCTTCGCCCCGGGCGACCGCCACACCTCCGAAAACCACATGCCCGGCACCCGCGAGGTGCTCCACGTGCTGAGCGGCACGCTCACGCTCACGGTGGACGGGGTGGACCACACGGTCGAGCCGGGGCAGACGATCGACTTTCTGGCCGACCGCGCCCACACCTACCGCAATGACGGCAGCGACGAGACCCGGCTGATGATGGTCGCGATCGTGCCCAACACCGAGTGGGACCGCAGGACCGGCTAGGCGGTCTTTTCCTCGCGGTGCTCGCGACGGCGGCGCCCGGTGAACTCGCGCGGGACGATCGTCGGGTACACGTTTTCCATGACCACCTCGCGGGTGATCAGGACGCGGGCGGCGTCGGGGTTGCTGGGCACCTCGTACATCACGGAGAGGAGGACCTCCTCCATGATGGCGCGCAGGCCACGGGCGCCGGTGCCGCGGAGCATCGCCTGGTCGGCGATCGCCTCGAGCGCGGCGATGTCGAACTCGAGCTCCACGCCGTCGAGCTCGAAGAGGCGCTGGTACTGCTTCACGTAGGCATTGCGCGGCTCGGTCAGGATCTTGATGAGCGCCTGACGGTCGAGGTTTCGCACCGTGGTGATCACGGGGAGCCGGCCGATGAACTCCGGAATCAGCCCGAACTTGAGCATGTCTTCCGGCATGACCTGGCTGAAGATGTCGTCGGTCGAGCGGTCGGAGACGGCCCGCAGGTGGGCGCCGAAGCCGAGGCCGCCCTTGCCGACGCGCGACTCGATGATCCGGTCGAGGCCGGCGAACGCGCCACCGCAGATGAACAGGACGTTGGTCGTGTCGATCTGGATGAACTCCTGGTGGGGGTGCTTGCGCCCGCCCTGCGGCGGCACGTTGGCGACCGTGCCCTCCAGGATCTTCAGCAACGCCTGCTGCACACCCTCGCCCGAGACGTCGCGCGTGATCGAAGGATTTTCGCTCTTCCTTGCGATCTTGTCGACCTCGTCGATGTAGATGATGCCGGTCTCGGCGCGCTTGATGTCGTAGTCGGCCGCCTGGATGAGCTTGAGCAGGATGTTTTCGACATCCTCGCCGACGTAGCCGGCCTCGGTCAGCGCGGTCGCGTCGGCGATGGCGAACGGCACGTTGAGCATGCGGGCGAGCGTCTGCGCCAGGTGGGTCTTGCCGCAGCCCGTGGGGCCGATGAGCAGGATGTTGGACTTGGCCAACTCGACCGCTTCACCACTGGACCCGGGCGCGCCGGCCGCCTCTGCCTGGATGCGCTTGTAGTGGTTGTAGACCGCCACGGCGAGCGCCTTCTTGGCCTGGTCTTGACCCACCACGTACTGGTCGAGGAACTGGCAGATCTCCATGGGCTTGGGAAGCTCTTCCCACTTGACCTCGCCCGACTCGGCCAGCTCTTCCTCGATGATCTCGTTGCACAGGTCGATGCACTCGTCGCAGATGTAGACCCCCGGCCCCGCGATGAGCTTTTTGACCTGCTTCTGCGATTTTCCGCAGAACGAACACTTTAGTAGGTCGCCGCCGTCGCCGATCCGTGCCACCTACGTTCTCCCTGCGCTCATCGGCCGGAAAGCCGGCCCTGGCCTGAGGACTGTCCTGCCTCGTGGATCCTCGATCGCGCCCCGGGAGGGCCGGGGCATGCGCTGTGCACCTCGACGTTACCCGCTGCTTGGGCGTATTCCGACCCCCAAAATGGGTGTGTCAGGGGCTAGCCAGTTTAGGAGCACCGGCACACCCCTGACTCCCGCGTGGGTCAGCTGGCGCTCGCCGCGGCGACGAGGCCCTTCTTACGGCTGGCCAGGACGGTGTCCACCAGGCCGTACTCCTTGGCCTCCTCGGCCGTCATGATCTTGTCGCGGTCGATGTCCTTGCGGACCTTCTCGACCGGCTGCCGTGAGTGCACCGCCAGCAGGTCTTCCAGCTGGGTGCGCATCCGCATGATCTCCCGGGCCTGGATCTCGATGTCCGAGCCCTGCCCGTAGCCGCCCTCGGTGGCCGGCTGGTGGATGATGATCCGCGAGTGCGGCAGCGCCATCCGCTTGCCCGGCGTGCCGGCCGCCAGCAGCACCGCGGCCGCGCTGGCCGCCTGCCCGAGGCACACCGTCACGATGTCGGGACGCACGTACTGCATCGTGTCGTAGATCGCCGTCATCGCCGTGAACGAGCCACCGGGCGAGTTGATGTACATCGTGATGTCACGGTCGGGGTCGGTGCCCTCGAGCGTCAGCAGCTGCGCCATCACGTCGTTGGCCGAGGCGTCGTCTACCTGCACCCCGAGGAAGATGATCCGGTCCTCGAACATCTTGTTGTACGGGTTGGACTCCTTCACCCCGTACGACGTGCGCTCGACGAACGACGGAATGATGTACCGGTTGTGGACCTCGCGAAGGCCCGCCGGGATCTGTAGTTCAGTCATGGTGTCTTCCTCAGCTCAGCGTGCCGGCGCCGGACGGGACCTGGGTCGCCCCGGTGATCACGTGGTCGATGAACCCGTAGTCCTTGGCCTCCTGAGCCGTGAACCAGCGGTCACGGTCGGAGTCGGCCTCGATCTGCGCCTGGGTCTGCCCGGTGTGGAACGCGACGCGCTCCTGGAACATCCGCTTCGTGTACAGCATCTGCTCCGCCTGGATGGCGATGTCGGAGGCGGTGCCCCCCATGCCACCGGACGGCTGGTGCATCATGATCCGCGCGTGTGGGAGCGCGAACCGCTTGCCCGAGGTGCCGGCGCACAGCAGCAGCTGGCCCATCGACGCGGCCATGCCCATCGCGATCGTCTGCACGTCGTTGTCGATGAACTGCATGGTGTCGTAGATCGCCATGCCGGAGTACACCGAGCCACCGGGCGAGTTGATGTACAGGTAGATGTCGCGGGACGGGTCTTCCGCCGCGAGCAGCAGCAGCTGCGCGCAGATGCGGTTGGCCACGTTGTCGGTCACCTCACTGCCCAGGAAGACGATGCGCTCCTTGAGCAGGCGGTTGTAGACCGTGTCGTCGAGGTTGCCACTGAGCGCGTCGCCGCCGCGGGCCTCGATCGCCCGCGTGGGCATCACAGGAAAATGCTGATCGGTCATGGCAAGCCCTTCGCAATTGTCTCCGTACGACCGACCTTATCCACTGCCGGGAGCCACGACCGCCACGTTCGCTCTCAGCGCACGGGCGCGCCGCCGCGGCCGTACCAGATGTCAGTGGTCGTGGTCGTGATCGTGCTCGTCGGCGCTCCCGCCGCGGAGGTCGTCCATGTTCAGCTCGTTGCCGGCCGCGTCTGTGATCTTGACCCGCTCCATGACCAGCGCGAGCGCCTTGCCCCGGCGGACGTCGCCGAAGATCGCGCCGGCGGTGCCGGACCGGACGAGCTGGTCGTAGTACTGCTGCGGCTGCACGCCGGCCCGCTGCGCCCGGTGCATGATCTCGTGGCCGAACTCGTCGTCGGAGACCTGCACGTCCTCGGCGTCGGCGAGCGTGTCGAGCAGCAGCTGGATCTTGACGCCCTCGGTGGCCGCCTCGGTCAGCTCGGCGTCGATCTGCTCCTCGGTCTTCTCCTCCGCGGACAGGTACTCGTCGAGGGAGGCGCCGATCCGCTCCAGCTGGTCGGTCATCGCCTGCTTGCGGTGATCGACCTCCTCGCGCACGACACCCTCGGGGGCCGGCACGTCGGCGACCTTGACCAGCTCGGCGAGCGCCTTGTCGCGGGCCGCGTAGAGCTGCTCGACCTTCTTGACCCGGGTGACCCGCTCGCGCAGGTCGTTACGGAGCTCGTCGAGCGTGTCGAACTCGCTGGCCAGCTGGGCGAACTCGTCGTCGAGCTCGGGCAGCTGCTTTTCCTTGACCGTGCGGACCGTCACCGAGACGTCCGCGTCGCGGCCGGCGAAGTCGCCGCCCACGAGCTGGGTCACGAACGTGTTCGACTCGCCGGCCGACATGCCCACCAGCACCTCGTCGAGGCCGGGGAGGAGCTGCTTGCTGCCCACCTCGTGGGAGATGTTGGTGGCGGAGCCACCCGGCACCTCCTCGCCGTCGACGGTCGCGGCGAGGTCGATCTGGACGTAGTCGCCCTCCTGGGCCGGCCGCTCGACCGTCTTGAGCGTGGCGAAGCGCTCGCGCAGCCCGCTGACCTGGTCGTCGATCTCATTGTCGGCGATCTGGAGCTCGTCGACGCTGATCTCGATCGTGGAGAGGTCGGGGAGGGTGATCTCCGGCCGCACGTCGATCTCGGCGGTGAAGACCAGCGGCTGGCCGTCTTCCACCTCGGGGAAGTTTTCCAGCTCCGGACGGCCGAGCATCTTCACGTCGTGCTCGCGCACGGCGGCCAGGATCTGGGCCGGAATGGCCTCCTGGATGGCCTCGTTGATCACCGCGGCGCGGCCGACCCGCTGGTCGATCACCGCCGCCGGCACCTTGCCGCGCCGGAAGCCGGGGATCTGGACCTGGGAGGCGATCTCCCGGTACGCCTTCTTGAGGCTCGGCTCGAGCTCGACGAACGGCACCTCGATGGCGAGCCGCACCCGGGTCGGGCTCAGGGTCTCGACGGTGCTCTTCACAGGCGTACTCCTCGATGGATCTTTCAGGCTTGAGTGCCGGGCGGCGTCACGCGGACGCGATAGCGGCTCGGTCGAGTGTAGAGCGGCCACGCGGGTGACCCACCCCGAGGTAGGGGTTTCCCCACCCGACCTGGGCTCCCAGCCCTACTGACCCGCGGCCGCGCCGCCGCGAGGGTTGTCGATGACGGACGACGACAACTTGGGGAGTGATCATGGCAAGCGCGATTTCCCGGCGTTCGGTGCTGGCTGGAGCGGCGGCGGGTGCGGCGGGAGCGGCCGTAGGTATGCGGCGCGCGGAGGCGGCGAACGCCACCCCGACGGGCATCACGGCGGTGACGGGGGTCACCGTGATCGACGCGGCCGGCGGGGCCGGCGGGGCGCGACGCCACCAGAACGTGCTGGTGCGCGGCGGCCACATCCTGGACGCCGGCGACGCCCACCGCGTGCCCGTGCCGCACGGCGCGCGGGTGGTCGACGGCCGCGGGAAGTTCCTCATCCCGGGCCTGGCGGACATGCACACGCACGCGACCGAGATCGACCCGACCGACCCCGAGATGTACGTGGTGAACGGCGTCACGACCACCCGCCAGATGTCGGCCAGCGACGCGGTGCGTGGCTGGCGGCGGGAGATCGAGGCCGGCACCCGCCTCGGCCCGCGCTGGGCGGTCGGCAGCGCGATCGTCGACGGCGCGCCCTCGCTCTGGGAGGGCCTCGGCGTGTCATATATAGCGGTGGCGGACGCCGCCCAGGGACGCGCCGCCGTACGCCAGCAAGCGGAGGCCGGCGCGGACTTCGTCAAGACCTACACCCGCCTGTCCCGCGAGTCGTTTCACGCGATCGCCGCCGAGGCGCGCCGGGTGGGCATCCCGTTCCTCGGACACGTGCCCGACTTCGTGCAGATCACCGAGGCCAGCGACGCCGGCCTGCACAGCATCGAGCACCTCTTCGAGTTCTGGTACGACACCTCCCGCGACGAGCAGCGGCTGCGCCGCGAGATCGCCCGCATCCGGGTCGACGGCGGCGACTACGCGGGGTGGTTCACCAAGCTCCACCCCATCGAGTACGCGGCCGCCCGCGGCTACGACCGGGGAAAGGCGGCCCGCGTCTTCGAGCGGCTGGCCCGAAACGGCACCCACGTCACGCCCACGCTCACGGTGCACTGGACCTGCGACACACCTGAGGACGTGCCGCACGACGACCCACGCTTCCGGTACGCCAGCGCGGACACCCTCGGCTACTGGCAGTGGGCCACCGAGAACATCTACCTCAAGGGCCGCACGCCACGGGAGAGCGCCGAGCGCCGCGAGCTCTTCACCCGCCGCCTGCGCCTGGCCGGCGAGCTGGCCCGCGCGGGAGTGCCGCTGATGACCGGCACCGACCTGGGCACCGCCTACCTGCTGCCCGGCTTCAGCCTGCACGACGAGCTGCGCCTTCTGGTGCTCGCCGGCCTCACACCCGCGCAGGCACTGCGCGCGGCCACCCTCGAGCCGGCCCGGAGCCTCGGCCGCCGCGACCAGGGCACGGTCGAGCGCGGCAAGGTGGCGGACCTGGTGCTGCTCGACGCCGACCCCCTCCGCGACATCACCAACACCACCCGCATCGACAGCGTCTTCGTGCGCGGCCACCTCATCGATCCGGCGGCCCGGCGGCGGATGCTCGCCGACATCGAGGCCGCCGTCCAGCGCAAGGCCCCGACGGGCGTGGTGCCCGCGGCCGCCGGCTGCGCCTGCCACGCCGCACCGACCCGCGTTTAGGGAGCCCGTCGGATCAGGGGCATGCTCGTCGCGAGCTTTCAAAGGCATATTTGCCCGCGTTCGCGTCAGCTGTGGACCGTATGCTCCCGCGGGCACCGCTCCGGTCGGCGGCGAGCTGGCGCTCGCCGAAATCCCCGACCTCCACTGCCGGGTCCGCGAGACAAGCCCTTCCCGCGTCGGTAACGAGGTGTAATCAGGCGGAGGGGGATGGGTTTGGTCTTGCGGCGCGGGCGTGGCAGCGGAGGTCGGGGATTTCGGCTCGCTCCGCGAGCCGCCGGCCGCCGCGGTCTCCGGCGGGAGCGGCGGTCCGCCGCTGACGCGGACCCGGGACATATCTCCAAAAACGGTACGCACTCACACCAGATCGGCGGGTTGGACGCCGACAATCCGCTTCAGGTTGAACCAGCGCTCGTCTTCGCGGAGCCGGCACCACGCTAGTAAATATCCACCGGTGAGTTGGAGGCTGTCGATCGTGCGGCTGCTGGGGTTGCCGTCCCGGTTGACGTAGCTAATCGTCACCGGTTGGCGGTGGTCGATCGCGTGGGCCAGCATCCGCGCTTCGCTCGTGCCGAGACGGGTGGCGGAACGCCGTACCGCATCGAGCGACGGTGTAATCGGTGTCAGCGTCTCGTCGGGCGCGGCGAGCAGCTTCCGCGCAAGGCTGGCAGCGTCGGCGCGGGTGGCTGTCCGACGCGGCGCGGCCGTCCGGGGCCTTGCTGGGCTGTTGGCGCGTACGGCGCGGGAAGGACTGGCGGATGCACGGTGGTCGACCGCCCGCTCCAGGATCGGTGCACCGTCCTCGCCTTCGGCGACCGGGGCGTAGCCCGCGCCGCGGAGCGCGGCAAGGACATCGTGCAGCGGGACGGCGGCGGCGAGCACGGTCGGGGCGAGCTGACGCAGCCCGACGCCACGAGTTTCGGGTTCGGCCGCCAGATCGAGCAAGGCGCTCAACGCGGCCTCAGGGCTGCCCGCGACGACGGCGGTGAGATCCGCCTGAAGTCGGACCTCGTGCTGGGTGGAGCCCACGTCGCCGAGTACCACGGTCAGGTCGTCCGCACCGCCGAGCAGTGCCCGGGCGGCTGGAGTGACCGCGCCCGCGCCGGTCAGGCCGAGCAGGGCGGCTTCCTGCCAGCATGCGACGGCCCGTGCCGGTGCGGTCGCGGGATCGCCGAACGCGAGTGGCTGCCGCCAGATGACCAGATCAGCCAGCGCCCGGGGGTCGTCGATGGTGGTGGCCTCCACCTCCGACGCGGCCGCGATGACGGCCGCACGGAGCTCTACGGTGCCGGCGTCGACGTCGCCGGGCGTGACCGCACCGGCCGCAGCCGTCGGCACGCGATCAGCAGTGTGGACAGTTGGCTCGCCGGCTCGCGCTCCCGCCATCCGTCGTAGCCTGCCGTCGGCGCCACCTGCTCGTCCGCGTGCGATAGCAGACCGGCCTGCGCGGCGATCGATACCGCGAGCCGTATGTCCGGCTCGGGATAACCGAGCGTTTTCGCCGTCCGCTTCAGCTCGCGCGGGCCGATGCCACCGCTTCGAAGCGTCGGCACAGGCCTCTTACCGGCAGCCTCCAGAAGGTCGGCGACCAGACGCACCGTCCCGGCGCCAGCGGCAGCCGCCGCGCGCGCCGTCGCCACCGGGTCGGCCGCCGACCGCTCGACGGATGGCGGCACGGACTCGAACGGCGCCGCGTACCCAGGTCCACGTAGCGCCAAGGCCACCTCGGCCGGCATGGTCAGCCCGCCGTCCCACCCGGAGCCGCGCATCAGCAGGCCGCGTTCGATCGCCCATGCCTGGGGCCTTTGTGACCGGCCGCCGTAGTAGCTGTAGAGCCTGGGATCCGGCTCGACCTCGCCGCCGGCCGCGGCCTTCGCCAGCAGGTCACGTACGTCATCAGGAGCGCCGGCGACCACGGCTCGCACCTGCTCCGGGTCACGGAGCCGGTCGAGCACCTGATCGAGTATCTCGGCCTTGCGGCCCACCGGTCTGACACCAGATGGCGGGCCATGGCGCGAAGGTCTTCGGCGGTCCGGCGGTGGCAGCGCCAACGCCTCCGGCCGCCGCCGGAGCAGCTCGGCCAACCCGTCCTCGCCCAGGCGCCTCAACCAAGCCGCAGAGACCACGCGACCTCCGTCCGTTCTGGCACGGACGCACCCTACCGGCCGGTTGCGGCCGGCGACGGTCGATCAGGCTGTCGAGCTACTTGGACACTGGAGCGGGCGACGGGAATCGAACCCGCACCGTCAGTTTGGAAGCCTTTGTCGCGGCATCATTGTTCGTCTATTTCGCCTGGCTGATGCCTGGGTTGTGATGCCCGCTCGTGCCCTCCGGTGACCTCTGTGGACACGGGCTTCTGGCACGTGGATGGCACGCCGGATCTTGCGCGGATTGCCGCTGCCACAACGGATTACCGCTCCGGGCCGTAGGTCCGGGGCGGCTTGCCGTGGCGGCGGCTTTGCCGCGCGCAGCGCTGGCGGTGGTGGGCGGGATCTCCTCGGTCGGGCAGGCTCGCCCCTGCCCGAGGTTCTCCGGCCGGGTCAAGGCTCGCCGAAGGCGACCGCGAAGCGGCTTGGCCTTGGCGCGGCCGGAGGTTCTCGGGCAGCCGTCCCCGTGCCCGACCGAGGAGATCCCGCCGGGTGACCGACCTCCCCCGATCTCCAAGGAAGGGCCGGGGTCCGGGGCGGAGCCCCGGCGAGATTCTCTTGTGACGCTAGCCAGGGGTCGGCTGGAGCTCCTCGGCCACCACGTTGATTACCCGCTGAGCGAAGTTGAGCCCACCGTGGCAGAGATTGCGCGACGCCGTGATCCTCCGCTCACGGCGATGGCGATCACCTTGTCTCTCAGGAAAGACAAGGTCTAGCTCGTGTGCAACCTGATTCCGGGCTTCAAAGAGATCCTGCAGGGTACGCGCCTCGCGATACAACGCGGCGCGCTCACCAAGACCGAGCGCACTGAGTGTGTCGTGAACCTGCTGCACTGACTGGAGGCTGGATCCCGTCAGGTGCCTGACGTAGGACTCGACGATTGCTTGCCGAGGATTTGGGGTTATGAGTATGTCAGCGAGGCGCTTGACGGCATCGCCTTGAGACCCACCGAGGTTCGTCGCAACGAAGTCACGGAATTTCGACGTTGCCTTGTCAGACCGGTCGACTTGGAGCGGCACGACACTCCGGACCAACTCCTTGAGCGTGGCGTCCAGGCCAGCACCGGTGAACACGATGGCGGATCTGAAGATGTCTTGCTCGATGTGGGTAAGACGCCCACGCGCCGCGTCGCGTTGAGCACGCACGACAGGGTAGTGATCCTCAAACAGCGCGGCTACGGAGTCGAAGGCGCTGGCCAAGAAGCGTTGAGCGCGTTCTGTAGGGCCGCCGGTCGTCAGCACCGGTTCCAGCCCCGGAAACCTTGTCACGTCCAGAGGCTAGTGTGCCTGCCGAAGTTCGCGTCGTACTGGCGTTGCGGCGCGCCGCGGGCGGCCGAGGACGGGCCGGAGGCCCGCCCGCAGGACGATCCGCGAGCGCGTACGGCGCGCCGCGCTTGCGCGGCGCCTTGATCCAGAAGAGAACGAATCGGCAGACGCTGGCGTCGACAGCGCTATGCATTCAAGCCCTCGGACAGGCGTCGCGCCGATCTGGCCACTGGGCCTCGGCCGAACCGCTTCGGTGTGAACTGCTGGCAACGTGCGTGGTGTCCGATGCGAGATCAGACAGCTTGGTCGGATCGGGCCGGCCTCGTCCGGTCGTTGGCGTTGCTGTACTTCTCTGGTGTACTGCGCCTGCCGCAGCCGTCGCCGTCTAACCTAGCCGCGGGCGACGTAGCCACGCCGAACGATCGATCGGACCTGGGCGGCGAACGCCTTCTCCGCGTCGATGTATCGACTGAATCCTTCATCGGTGGCAGGCTTCTCGCTCGGAAGCTTGGCCAAGTGCTGGTACGCCTTGATCACTTGAGTTGCCGTCGGACGGAGTTCCTGCGAGCCAGGTGTCATGAAGAAGCGCGACGTCACTTCGTACCGATCAGGACGAACGGCAAAGGTGTCACCAGCCGGCAAGGCTCGCTCGTGCGCGTCTCTAAGCTGGCCGACCAAGCGTCCGTACTGCGCTACGAATACAGTCGCGGCCTCCGTGAGCCGTTCCACGTCGACGTGCCGCGAGTCTGCTCGGCGACGCACAACCTCACCGAGCACGACAAGGATGCCGCCAATGACGGCTCCGAGGAGCCCTGAGATGGCTTCCACGGTCCAATCGTGGACGGTCGCCGCAAACTTACCCGGCAGAGTCCGGCGTACAGGCCGACTCGTCCGTCGCAGTCCTACTCGCGTTCGGCGGTGGGCCGCTGACCTGGCAATTCTCCTGGCATCGATGGTCGTTGGTGGTCAACGTTGGTCGGCATCTGCCGGCCCGACGGCAGCCCGGGGCGGCCCCAAGACGGCCCAGCAAATCGGATCGGTCGCCGTGCCTCGGCGTGTCGTGGATCCCACGGGATCCCCTATGTAAGATTGTTACTCATGGAGGAAGTCCGAATCACACGCGCCGTTGCGGCCGTGCTGCGCGTCTTCGTCGATGACGTCGGAGCTTCGCGGCACGGCTACGAACTCATGCGGCTGACAGGCTTCCCGAGCGGGAAGATGTATCCCTTATTGGCACGCCTTCTCGCAGCGGGTTGGCTGGAGGCGACGATGGAGAATATTGATCCAGCGAAGGAAGGACGGCCACCGCGAAGGTTGTATCGGCTTAGCGAGCGTGGCGTCGTTGGTGCGCGCCGGGGCCTGGCGGCCTTCTATCAGGAGGTTGCACCCTCCACATCAATCAGTGGTTGGCTTCTGCCTGAGGGTGGCGTCGCGTGAATATTGTCACCTGGCTGGTCGGCGTCGGCGTGGCTATCGTGATGCTTGCCATCGCCACATCCCTCGGCGATCTTCTCAGCGAAGAAATCCGTAGTCGCCTGGATAGGGCGCCGCAGTGTCTTTTGCGACTGGCCTCGCGCAGGCTGCCGCCTGAAATCCGGGACGATAACCTGGCGGGCTGGGAAGCGGATCTCCATGAGTACCTGCGAGGTGCGGAGGCGGTTCCGGTGACGCGCCTGTGGCGAGGTATGCGCTGTGCCTTCGGTGCTCTTACCTCTACTGGTGCCATTATCCGGGCGTTCGATGCCAGCCGGTCCACAGCGCAGTCTGATGAGAAGCGGGTTCTGCCAGTCGATTCGGATCTTGCCGGTGTTGTGGCAGGCGTTGTCGGATATCGTGGCGTGACGGCGTGTCACGCCGTGGGCATCAGCTACAGGCAGCTCGATTACTGGGCGCGTACCGGCTTGGTGGTCCCGTCGATTCGCGATGTATCTGATTCAGGTAAGATGCGTCTGTATTCATTCGTGGACTTAGTTGTTCTAAAGGTCGTCAAGCGGCTTCTTGACGCAGGCGTTTCGCTGGAGAACCTGCGATCAGCGATCGACACCATCCGTGCTCGTAACCTTAGCGACCTTGAAGGCATCACATTGATTTCTGATGGGCGCGCGGTTTACGAATGTCACTCTCCAGAGGAAGTCGTCGACTTGTTGCAGGGTGGGCGAGGGGTGTTCGGCATCGCAATCGGAGGGGCATCGAAGGAAATTGGTGGCTCCCTGTCTCATCTGCCAAGCGACACCTTGGAGTAGGTAAGGATTCGACCTGCCCCTGGGTCCGTCGTCAAGGAGAGCTTGACGCCCCGCCACGTCGCCAAGAGGCCGCGGCGGGGCGGGCGGCGCGCGCATCCTGGGCAGGCCCCGGCCTGCCGGCGCTAGCCGGCCTCAGGGGTCGCAGAGGCTCCAAGGTCAAGGGCGGCCGCTCGCGGCCGTCGCTTGCGACGCGTAGCGCCCTTGGGCTTCAAGGGGCGGCCCCGCACACTCCGCGCCGCCCGCCCCGCCGCGGCCGGCAGCGAGTCGCGCCACGGCCGTAACCCGCGGCTACGCCGCGCCCAGCTCGGCCCGGCGCCCGGCCGGCTGCCGGTCCATCAACATCAACACCCGGGAACCGCTGAAGTCTTGGCAGCCTGGGTGTTCGCATCTTCGTGCCAGCCGACGGGTGTTAGGCGTGTCCGCCGCAGAGCGCCAGCGGCGCGGTGGGCGCGCGCCCAGGCGGCGGCGCGAGCGGCCCGTTTCGGGCCGCCTTGAAGACGTACAGAAGTTCTCACGCCATCGCCCACAGCCTCCCACAACCGACACGCTCACAGCCGACTGGAGACACCATCGACTGTACGTCGGCTGATGGTCCTAAATGGGATGGGCCACAGGGGCGTTCATCAGAGCTGCTGCGGACGGTAAATGCCGAGGTAGTAGGACAGTGCCGTTAGAGAAGGTCCGTCCGTGATCTGTCCAATGGCGGCAAGCTTTGGCACCTCCGCGAGGGGCATCCATTCGACGCGGCTCGACTCGGACTTGTCCACTGGTTCGCCGGTTTGGACGACATCGGTTGCCAGGAAGGCGTTGAAGCGCATCGTGCTGATGCCGCTCAGGGCGTTGTACGTCGTCAACGGCTCGATGCTCCGCGGCTGGTACCCGGTCTCCTCGCGTACCTCGCGAGCGGCCGCCTCCGCCAGATCCTCGCCCGGATCGGCCCAGCCGGCGGGGATCTCCCAGCCCCACGAGTCGGTGATGTGGCGGTGTCGCCAGAGCAGGAGTGTCCGGTCCTGGTCGACGACCACGGCGGTCACTGATGGTCGTGGGAACTTAAGGTTGTAGTGCTCGATGTGCTGCCCGTTGGGCAGCTCGACATCATCGAGCCATACCTCGACCCAAGGACTCTGGAAGACCGCCTGGGTGCCGCGTACCAACCAACGCATGTGCTCACTTTCCCTGGTCGAGGTCTCGGAGCGTGGCCAGGCGCGCGTCGAGCGCCTTGACCGCTGCGGTGTCTCGCCAGGTTCCCATGCGTGATCTCAGCTCGCGCGATCGCATCATGATCGGTCTCACGATCTGGCCGTCCGCGATGTCGAGAGCTTCGCCGATCAGTGCGACCACCTCGTCGGGCTCTTGGTCGATGAGGTGACATGCGGCCAGTTCGAGGGTCAACAGCGCTCTTCCTTTGGCGTCCGCGTACGGGCGTCGGTCCGTGGCGGCGCTGATGAGGGCCGTCGCGCGCTCGGTGTCGCGCATCAACAAGTACGTGGTGCCGGCGATGCCGTCGAGGCGGTCGCGGTCGAAGAAGTCGGTGCCGTTGCGTTTGGGTTCGGCCTGGTCGATGGCGGCGTAGGCGCTTTCGAGTGCTTGAGCCGCGGTGCTCGCGTTGCCAGCGGCGGCGTGCGCCCGAGCTCGTAGCGCGGCGACCCACGCGCGGCGCCGTGCGCTTGACTCGGAGTCCGCCAGCTCGGCTGCTTGGTCGAGCAGGCTTGCGGCTTCGTCCCCGTATCCACGGAAGAACGGGTCGATGCTCTGGAGCGCCAGCGACCATGCCGCCAGGTCGTTGTTGGCGGCCTCGTCGGCTGCCACCCAGCTGACGTCGAAGTATTCGAGCGCGCGGGCTGGGCGGCCGAGGTCGACACTCAGGTTGCCGGCTATGCCCGACAGCGTTCCGATGACGTTGACGAGCCTTCGTTGAATCGACAGCGTCTGTCGCTCGGCCAGGGCCGCCTCGGCTCGTTGCAGCTCCTGGCGAATCGTCGGCCACATGACCGTCGGCGGTGTCGACGGGTAGCGCATGGCTTGCACCAGCACCAGGCGCTCAAATCGGTCCATGATCGCTGCGTCGATCGAAGACCGCGTCAGGGCGGCGGCAAGGGACCATGGGTCCGGATCTTGTGGATCGTCGCCACCCTTCACAGTTTGCGTTGCGAGGCCCAGGAGCTGGCGGCCGTGGTCCGGGATCCGCAGACCATCCGCGATGCGCTCCAGCACGGCGTAGGCGGAGATCCGGCGTTGCCGGGGGCCGGTGCTCATGATCGTGCTGATCTGGCCTTGGGGCATCCCCACCGCGATGCCGATGGTCGTTTGGCTTGCGCCAGCGTGCTGGCGCACGAGCCGGAATAGTCCCCCGATGTCGCGGGCCGCCAACGCTTTCTTGACCTCGTCACGTTCCCAGAATTCGATCGGGACGTCCAAGCGACCGGACGAGCGTGGTGGCACGGCACCCCCTGACACGGCGGATGTGAGACCAACTCTGAGGCTACGCGTGCCATCAGCGTCCGTCGAATACCACCGACTCGATCGTGTATTCGATCAACGATGCGGTGCGGCTGGAATCGGCGATAGCGTACGGCGAAGAAGCGCATCCAGGATGGACGGGAGACCTGTGGCGGAGCGAGATCATCGGATCCTCACGGCCGTAGTGTGCGGAGCTGGTGTTGCGCCCGACGCGTATCGGTTGGTCGAGCTGGCGCTGAACAGGGGTTGGAGCGTCGACGTGGCTGCCACACCGTCCGCGTTGGCTTTCCTGGACGTGGCGAAGCTGGAGGCGCTGACCGGCAATCCCGTGATCAGCGAACATCGCCGGCCAGGAGAGGTACGACGTTCGCTATCGGAGGCCGACGCGCTCGTGGTCGCACCGGCGACGTTCAACACGATCTGCAAGCTGGCTCTGGGGATCAGCGACACCTACGCCCTCAGCACGGCGGCCGAAGCTATCGGGCGCGGTGTCCCCGTCGCGGTGCTGCCATTTGTCAACGCGGCGTTGGCCGGACGCAAGCCGTTCGTGGCTGCGGTCGAGTCGCTGCGGTCCGAGGGCGTCCGGGTGCTGTTCGGCCCTGGCGGGTGGGAGCCGCACCCACCTGGGACGGGCGGGGAGCGTATCGACGCGTTTCCGTGGGCGGCTGTGTTGGATGCGGCTGGGGTGTCCGCGGTTGCCGGTGGGGCTGGCTGACCAGCCGGTCACCTGTATCCGCTCCTTGTATCAGTCGCTGTAATGGTTTGCCGCAGGCTGCCACGAGATTGTCGGTGGCATGACCGAGCCGAGCGTCTCGAGCCAATGCCGTTCCTGTGAGGGCCGTGGTTGGCGGCTGTCCAGCGCGCGGGGTGTGGTGCGGGCGGGTGAGTCGCCGGTGAGCCTGCGGCGGCGCACGTGCCCGGACTGCGCCGGGGTGCCCGTGTCGGCGGGGTCGTGAAACCGGGTGCCGGGGCGGGTGTCAAAACGGTGTGCCAGGGCGTACGGACCTCGGTCGCCGCGATGTTTGCCCCCGCCCGCCCCGGCGCCCTCCACATCGAACAGTGACCGCGGCAGCCGGTTGTCCGGCGCGGCCCGGAGTAGGAGGTGTGTGGTGCCGACGAAGCGGGAGACGTTTCTGCATTCGTTGCGTGCCCAGTTGTTGGGTGACCGGATGCGGCGGATGCGGGAGGAGCGTGGTTTGACGTTGAAGTACATCGCCGCGTTCCTCGGCGTCGAATTTTCGACGTTGGCCCGCTATGAGCGGGCGGAGTGGCCGTTTCGGGCTGATCACGTGGCCGCGCTGTTGGACGTGTACGGCGTCTACGCCGAACACGAGCGTGAGGAGTTGCTGTCGATGGCCCGTAACGCCTGGCGGGTGTGTCAGTGGCAGGTCGACGGGATGAAGGACACCGAGACGGCTGGGGTCAACGATCAGCCGCAGTTGGATCCGTGGTGGATCCAGTCGCGTACCGAGGAGCTGTTCGTGTACGCGCCGGGAGTGGTCCCGCCGTTGTTGCAGTCCCGCGACTACGCCGAAGCGTTGTTGCGTCGCGCGGATCCGAAGGCGCCGGCGCAGTTGGTGGACTCGCGGCTGCGCGGGTTGATCGGGCAGCAGGAGATATTGGACGCCAAGCCGCCGATGCGCCTGTTGGCGATCCTGGAAGAAGACCTGCTACATCGGCCGATCGGCGGCCGGCTGGTGCTGGCCGCCCAGCTGGAGCACCTGGGCCGGGTGGTCGAACGACCACACGTCCACGTGCGGGTGCTACCCCGGTACACCGGCTGGCATCCCGGCCTGTCCGGCGCGTTCACCGTCTGCCAGCTGCGGCCCCCGTACCCGGCGGTGGCCGTGTTGGAGCAGCTGACCGGCCGGGCCGTGCTGGAAGCCAACGCCGCCAACACCTACATGCAGGCGTTCGAACGCATCCAGGAGACCGCGCTGAGCCACGCCGAGTCGATGGCGTTGATCGCCACTATCGCCGAGGAAATCCACGCCGCCACCCCCTCTGATCGGAAGAAGGAAACCGTATGAGCATGATCCCGTTCGACTCCGACGCCACTCGGGCCGCGGTCGCGGCGGCCGCGCAGGCGGTCGCCGCTGAATGCGAACGGCTCGGCATCCCTGTCACGGCGGAGCAGTGCGAAAGCCTGGCCATCGCGGTGATCAGCGCCCATCAGGCGTTCACCGCGGGCGTCCACTACGCCCACACCCAACCCCACACCACCGCCGCCGAGCCGGGCCAATAGCCGCACACCCGCGATAGACCGGTCTGCCGCCGCCCCGACTCCCAGACAGAACAAAGCGCCTAGGGGCGGCGGCAGACCCCTATCTGTCCCTTGCCACGTCACGGAGGAACCCGGACATGCCCATCCCCGCACCGCCGGCCGATCAACCGTTCGTGCGCACACTGCGGGCACGATGGCTCGGTCAACAGCTGCGCGCCCTGCGCGAGCAACGCGGCCTGACCCTCGCGGACGTGGCCGCGTCGACCGGGCGGCCACAGGGGTTGTGGGACCGGTTCGAGTGGGCCGACTGGCCGATCAGCCGCGGCGACGTCACCACCCTGCTCGACCTCTACCGCGTCCACGACGTACAACTGCGCGAGCGGCTGCTGACCATCGTCGACCACGCCTGGCGGCTGCACCACTGGGACACCGGCGACCACCCGGATCACAGCGAGGACGGGGCGGACGCGTCATTCATCACCCTCGACTGGCTCATCCGGCAGGCCACCAAAATGCAGATCTTCGCCACCGTCCTACCCGTCGAGCCGCTGCCGTCCACAGCCGACCCGACTGTGCCGGTGGAGCTGGTGATCGCGGAGACAGCGCTGCGCCCGGAACCTGGCGACGCCCTGGTCCACCAGCTCGGCTCGGGACGGCTGACCCATCTGGTGTCGCTGCCTTACGTGCAGGTGCAGGTCCTGGCCAACCCCACCGCCCGACAGACCACTACCGGTGGGTTCACCGTCTTCCGGTTCCACCACCACCCGCCGGTCGCCTACCAACACACCCTCGCCGGACACCATTACCTCGAAGGACGGATCGCCGACCGCACCATCGAGGCCTACCGCGCACTCCGCACCAGCGCCCTCGACGCCGGCACCTCCCACCAGCTGATTGAGAAGGCCGCCGCTCAGCGGACCTGATCCGCTGGGATTGCCGGACGTGTCAGTCCTCGCAGCGCTGTGCCGAGGCACGGTCACCCACTCGGGCCTTTCCCAACATTCACAATCTCAGCTAGGGTCTTGACAAGACGAGTGGTCGAGCTGATGAGGGGTGGTGCGCGGATGCCTATCGAGGTTGCGCCGCCAAAATACGTCCTTGTGGTCAATGCGATCCAACAGCGGATCGAGGACGGCACCTACCCACCGGGGACGGCTATCCCGTCCGAAGCGCAGCTGACCGCCGAGTTCGACGCATCCCGCCCGGTCATCGTCCGTGCGCTGGGCATCCTCCAGCAGGACGGCTGGATCGAGTCCCAACAGGGCAAGGGCCGCTTCGTCCGCTCCCGCCCAGGCGCCGCCGCACGACGGGCACCGGCACACGTGGCCGGCCTGCTGGACCAGGCCGAGGACGCCGCCGTCACGGTGCTACGGGTCGGCCCGGTGATGGCCCCGAACCGAGCCGCGGTCGCCCTGGACCTGGACCCGGAAACCCCGGTCATCGCCCGCCGCCGCCTGGTCGTCGCTGAGATCGGGCCGGTGGAACTGTCCACCTTGTACGTGCCGGTCGAACTGGCCGCCAGCACCGAAATCGGCAAGCCGGAACCCATCAGCGGGAGCGTGCTGCGGCATCTGGGACAGCGCAAGGACGTCCAGTTCGACCACGCCACCGAACGACTATCCGCCCGTCTGCCCACCGCCGAGGAGTCGGAGCTGTTGAAGATCGGTCGCCGCGACAGCGTCCTCACCCTGCTCATCACGGTGTTCGACATCACCGGAAAACCACAGCTCGCCGTCGACGCGGTCCTGCCTGCCAACCGGCACGAGTTGGAGGACTCCTTCCCGCTCCACTGAGGTTCTTCAGATCCATCGATCAACTTCCTTGACGCTCATCGTTGTCGAGCTATGCTTGACGACAACTCGACAAGTCAAGTTGTCGCTCTAGCGGCAAGCTGGGAGGTTGATCAGTGGTTCCCCTGTCGTTGAAGGTCCCGGTCCCGTTCGAGTACGTGTTCCCACACGGCGCGCTCGGCCTCGGCGTCGACGCGCAGCTCGACTTCGACCGGCGTGGCCAGGCGGACGACCAGGCCAGGGACAAGGACTCCGGCGAACGTGTCTGGGTCGTCCGGGTCATGGACCTCGACCCGGAAGCGGGCCGGTTCGGCCGGTCCACCGAGGTCAAGGTGAAGGTGATCGCTGCGCATCGGCCGGTGCTGCCGGCCTCGATGGTGCCGGGCTATCCGCCGTCGATCGCGTTCGACGGGCTCACGTTGACGCCCTATGTGGACTCGCAGCGGTGCAAGGCCACCGGCTCGTGCAAAGCCCGGATGGCGTACTCGCTACGCGCTACCGCCGTCCTACCGGCTGCCGCGTCCGCGCCGGTTGCGTGATCGCAAATCCAAACAAGCGGGGCGGGCCGATTTCCCCGCCAAGAGACTCCGGTCCGCCCCGCACCCAACCCGTTTCCCCTCGCTTGGAAGGGAGGGCCGTGGTGCCCACCGTAATCCACCTTCTCCGCACGTCTACAGGCCGCGGGGAGGTGTGGCGACACTGCGAGATCTGCGACGAACTCGCCGCGATGCCGCCGCACGTGTTCATCTGCGACGCCTGCTCGATCGTCGCCAACCCGGCCCACGGGCTTCGTCTGGTCTGGGCCGAGGGGTGGTCGCGATGACCGGAACCTCGTTCGCCGTTGACTTGTCCGCGCTCCTGAAGTCGATTCCCGGGCTGACCGCCTCGGCTACGGAGCGGACCGAGTGGTTCGACCGCAAAGCCGACCTGCTCCAGCGGATAGCCGACACAGACGGCTACCTGCACGCCGAAGCCGTCGAGCTGGTCGATACGGCCCGACGGCGGGCCGCCGAACTGCGGGAGGGACGGTCATGAAGCTGCCTCGCCTCTTCCGCCGGCGGCGGCCGTCACTGGTCGACGAGATCCGCTGCCCGCACTGCCTGCGCTGGGTCAAGCCGCGCCGGTTCGACTTGCAGCACATGGCGTGCAAGACCTGCCGCCGCACTCTTGCCCGGCCGGGGTGGTGGGTGCTGTGACCCCTCGACGCATCACCGTTCGCCGGCTCGCCGCGCCGGGCATCCTGGCGGCGCGGGAGCTATACACCGGCTGCCCGGTCGACGTGCTCCGGGTCGCCGCCCTGGTCGAGATCTCCGCCGCTGCCGCCACCCTGGCCCGCACCGTGGTGCGGCTGCGCCGGATGGATCCGGCCACGATCACCCCGCACGTCGCCGATCCCACCGATGCACGCGCAGTGCTGGGTCGCGGCCAATGGCTGCCCACCATGACCAAGCACGTCCCCGCGCCACCGCGCGGCAGGCGCACCCGGACCCGAAAAGCTCCGGCCGTGTCGGCTTCGGTGCGTCGCAGGGACGCCCGTCGTGCCGGCGCGCTGGCGCAGCTTCCGCCCCGGCCGGCCAACACTGGCGGTGGCCGCTGATGCCGCTGATCAACGTCATTCCCGGCGACAAAATCCCCACCGCGCCACTGAACGTGCGGGTGCCGATGTGGCGTGTTCCCGGTTGGCTGATGCTGCTGGTCTGGATTGGCCGGGGCCTGGCCCGTGTCGTCGTCCTGGCGGTCCGGTACTGGTGGCTCACCGTCCCGGCCGGCCTCGCGGTGTGGGTGCGGGCCGAGTACGGGACCGTCGTCCTCGTCGCCGCGGTTCTCGTCCTCACCGGCGGCTGCGTCACGTGGTGGCAGCTGCATCCCGCGTCGTGGCTGCGGTTTGGCTGGTATCCGCTGGTCGGTCGGTGGCGTCGGGTGTGGGTGTACCGGCGGCGGTGGGCGTCCGCGATGGCCACCTGCGGCCTGGCGACCGTCTTCGACGGCGACCGGTACATCCCCCGCCTCGGCAAAGTCCGCTCCGACTCCTTCGGGGACGAGGTCACCGTCCGACTGTTACCCGGGCAGATCCCCGACGACTGGGCCACCGCCGCGCCCCGGCTGGCATACACGTTCCGGCTCCGCGACGGCCGCGCGTATGCCGCCGCGAAGCCGGACCGGGTGACGCTACGGTTCCTGCGCCGCGACCCGCTAGCCGCGCTCGTCGCCCCGCTGCCAGTGGCCGGCGTACCAGACTTCACCGCCCTGCCCCTCGGTATCCGGGAGGACGGGGACGTCTACCAGCTGCGGCTGACCGGCTCGCAGCTGCTGATCGCCGGGGCGACGAACTCGGGCAAGGGCTCGGTCATCTGGTCCCTGATACGAGCCCTCGCTGGCGGCATCCGCTCCGGGCTGGTGGAGCTGTGGGTCTTCGACCCCAAAGGCGGCATGGAACTGGCCGCCGGCACGCCGTTGTTCGCCCGCTTCGCCTACGAGGACCCCGACCGCATGGCCGGCGTCCTGGAAGAGGCCGTCAAACGCATGCGCCACCGGGCCGCCCGACTACGCGGCACATCCCGGCAGCACGTGCCCACGCCCGCGGATCCGCTGATCGTCATCCTGATCGACGAGCTGGCCGCACTGACCGCCTACATCACCGACCGCAAAGTCAAAGAACGCATCAAAGAAGCACTCGGCCTGCTGCTGTCCCAAGGCCGCGCGGTCGGCGTCCACGTCATCGCCGCGCTCCAGGATCCACGCAAAGAGGTGCTGCCGTTCCGGAACCTGTTCCCCACCCGCATCGGCCTTCGGCTGGTCGAGAAGGAAGAGGTGGACATGGTCCTGGGCGACGGTGCTCGGGACCGCGGGGCTCTCTGCGATCAGATCCCGGAGACCGCGCCGGGGATCGGCTATGTCGCTTTGGACGGGGTTCGGGAACCGGTCCGGGTCCGGTTCTCCTACCTCACCGACCACGACATCACCCAACTGGTCCGCGACTACGCCCGGCCGGGCGGTGGTGCCCTGTGACCCGCAGCGAACGTGTCGAGGGCGTGGTCCTGGTCCTCATCCTCATCACTGTCGGGACTATGGCCGGCGCGGCCTCGTTCACCCACGTGCACGACTGGACCATGCACAACTCACCTGCCGGGACCGGGGACTGGTTCGGCTGGGCCAACGCCGCCATCTCCGAACTCATCCCCCTCGCCGCCCTCCTGACCATCCGCCGCCGGCGGCGGGCCGGTGGCTCCATCGGCTACCCGTTGGCGCTTCTGGTGGCGGCGGTGGCTCTGTCCCTGGCCGCGCAGCTCGCGGTCGCCAAGCCCGGCCTGTCCGGGTGGCTGCTGTCCGCCGTTCCGGCGCTGGCGTTCCTCGGCCTGTCCAAGCTCGTCCTGACCGTCCCCGCCGCGCCGGACCGGGCCGGGACGGCACAGGACGACGGTCCCGAGCCCGTACCGCCGCAGGTCAACCCTGAGGACGACCGGGACGGCGTGACCGTCGACATGCTCCAAACCGCACGCCAGATCGCACACGAGCATCAAGCCGCGACCGGGCGGCCGATCACCCGCGACGAGCTGCGCTCGGCAATGCGGATCGGCAACAGCACCGCATCGCAACTGCTGCGGCAGATCCGCCAACGGGACACACCAAGTCGGGCACTGGTCCCGGTCACCGGGTTCCCGTCCCGCAACGGCAACACACCCGCTGGAGGTGACCAGTGACCGAGCCCCATCCCGTCGACCCGCGACCGGGCTCCCGAGCCGCCCGAATGCGCCAACCCCTCGCCAAAGACGCCCTACGCCTGCTCGCCGAACAACACGGCGTCTGCGTCCGCCCCCTCGCCCTACGCCGCACCGACACCCACACCGGCCTCACCGAGGTCGTCGAAGTGCCCTGCGGGGCGCGGCTGGCCGCCAAGTGCAAGCCCTGCGCCGAACGCAACCGCCGTCTCCGTATCCAGCAGATCCGCGAAGGCTGGCACCTGGCCGACGAACCGGCCGTGCAAGCCGACCGGCCTACCGGCGAGGTGCTGGAGCTGATCCGCTACCGCGCACACCTGGAGTTCGCCCGCGAACAACTCATGTACGAACCCATGACACCCGACGAGCGGGCCGCCCAGCTGGCCGACCTCGACGCCGCCACCACCGAGGTAGACGAACATCTCGCACAAGCGAGCCTGCGCGGGCACCTGACTCCGCGCGACCGGGACGACCACCGGCCGCGCCGGAAGCGGTCCACCAGGCGGCGCCAGGACTCACCGGACCTGCCCCGCCTGCCGGTCGACGCGCGCACCGTCGGGCGGGTCTACGCCGGCAGGACTGGCAAGACCCACCGGCCCTCGATGCTGGTCACCCTCACCCTCGATTCCCACGGGTCGGTGCACCAGCACATCCGGCGCGGCGCCTACGTCCTGCCCTGCGAATGTGGCACCAGGCACGGCCAGCGAGACGACGTGCTCGGCACGCCGATCGACCCCGCCAGCTACGACTACCGGCGGGCCGCACTCGACGCCATCCACTTCGCCCGCGTCCTGGACCGCTGGTGGCAAAACCTACGCCGCGCCGCCGGGTGGAACGTCCAATACGCCGGCGCCGTCGAGCTCCAACGCCGCCTCGCCCCACACGCACACTTCGCGATCCGCGGCACCCTGCCCCGACGGCTGCTCAAACAGGTAGCCGGCGCGACCTACCACCAGGTCTGGTGGCCGGCCTTCGACCAACCGAAGTACACAGTGGACCGACCGCCGATCTGGGACACCGACCAGGGCGCCTACCTCGACCCACGCACCAAGCAACCACTGCGCAGCTGGAGCAAGGCACTGGACGAACTGGAAGACGAGGACGCCGAACCGGCCTACGTCGCCCGGCTCGGCCGGATCGACGCACGCGGCATCGAAGCCGGCGGCAAAGACACCGAACGCGCCATCCGCTACGTCACCAAATACGTCACCAAAGACCTCACCGAACACGCCGCGCCGCAATCGGACGCGCAGCGGGCGCACTTCGACCGGCTCCACGCCGCGTTGGCCACCCTGCCGTGCTCGCCTACCTGCGCCAACTGGCTGCTCTACGGAATCCAGCCGGACGGCGTCAAGGCGGGCCTGACACCCGGACGCTGTTCCGGCAAAGTCCACCAACGCAACACCCTCGGCTTCACCGGCCGACGCGTGCTCGTCTCTCGGCAATGGTCCGGCAAGACCCTCACCGACCACCGCGCAGACAACCGAGCGTGGATCAGGAGCATCCTCGGCGGTGGCCTGGCGGACACCGAGGAACAACCCCAAGCCGACCGGTACACCTTCGAACTGGCTCGGCCCGACGACCCCGACATCCCACCACTCGAACACCGCATCCTACGCGCCGTCTCCGCACGCATCCGATGGCGCACAGAGTTGCACCAAGCCAGACAACGCCTTTCGGCAACTCAGCGACCGAACCCGCAGGCCGCATGACCGGAGAAGGAGGACGCCGGATGGATGACGAGCTGCTGACCGCCGATGAGGTCGCTGCTCGACTCCGTGCAACACCCCGATTTGTGCGCCGGCTCGTCGCTGAGCGGCTCATCGAGTACGTCAAGGTTGGCCGGCTGGTGCGCTTCGAAGCGTCCGCCGTGGCGGCCTACATCGAGAAGAACCGCGTCGTACCAATCAGTCGCGCGCAGCTGCGCCGCTACCTGAGGGAGTCTGCCTGATGGCCAGGAGAAATGGCCGCCGCCGTTTCGGCAACGTCCGCAAGCTTCCGTCCGGCCGCCATCAGGCGCGGTACCTCGGACCGGACGGCATCGAGCGGACGGCGCCGAACACGTTCGAGACGGAGAAGCAGGCGGAGAAGTGGCTCACGATCGTCGAGTCCGAGATCATCAAGGGCGACTGGGCGGCGCCAGAGGCGGGTGAGGTGCTGCTCGGTGAGTACGCCCAGCAGTGGATCGCAGAACGCAGGCTCGCTCCACGCACTCGCGAGAACTACGAAGACCTGTACCGGCTACGCATCCGCCCGTACCTTGCAGACCTCGCCCTGGGCACGATCCGGCCCCAGACCATCCGCACGTGGCGCAAGAAGCTCCTCGACGGCGGCACGCCGGAGCCGCAAGCGGTGAAGGCGTACTCGCTGCTGCGGGCGATCCTGAACACGGCGGTCAAGGAAGACGAGATCATTCGGCAGAACCCATGCCGCATCAAGGGATACGACAGGTACCACACCCCGGAGCGACCGGTGGCGACCGTAGCCCAGGTGTACCGGCTGGCCGAAGCGGTGCCTGACCGGTTTCGGGCGCTCATCCTCGTGGCGGCGTTCTCCGGACTGCGCTGGGGCGAGTTGGCCGCCTTGCGCCGGTCCGATGTCGACCTGGCGGCTGCCGTGGTGCGGGTGCCCCGGAAGCTGGCCGCGCTGCGCAACCGGATGGAGTTCGGGCCGCCCAAGTCGGAGGCGAGCAACCGGACCGTCACACTTCCGGCGGCCGCAGTGACCGCGCTCAAGCCGCACCTGCTCCAACACGTCGCGCCCACCCCGGAGGCCCTGGTCTTCACCGGCGACAAGGGAGCGCTGCTGCGGACCGGCAACTTCGGACGGGCCGTGAGGTGGAAGGCGACCGTCGCCGCCGTGGGGCTGCCTGACGGCTTCCACTTCCATGACCTACGCCACACGGGCAACAACCTCGCCGCGTCGACAGGAGCGAGCACGCGCGAGCTGATGCACCGGATGGGGCACTCCAGCATGCGGGCCGCGCTGATCTACCAGCACGCGACCAGCGAGCGCGACCGCGAGATCGCGGCCGGCATGGACAAGCGGATCTCGAAGCAAGATCCAAAACGGAACAACCGGCGCAAGCCAGACGACCCGGACGACGGTCAGCTGGCACGCGTCGGCTAGTGGCACGCCAATGGCACGCAAGATCGAAAAGCAGCCCATGCGGGGCACAGTCATCGATGAAAAGTTGGCTCTGACCTGGGCCGGGACTAGAGAGCGGGCGACGGGAATCGAACCCGCACCGTCAGTTTGGAAGACTGAAGCTCTGCCATTGAGCTACGCCCGCGCGTGCCCCGACTATGCCGGGGCGCGCCACCAGAGTACTGGGTCGGGGCGGTCGGGCGCGCGCGGCATCCGGCCGGCCCGCGCGGGGCGTTGCGCCGGCCGTCGAGGTGACCGCATAGACTTCTCAGCGCACGGGGTGTGGCGCAGCTTGGTAGCGCACTCGCTTTGGGAGCGAGGGGCCGTGGGTTCAAATCCCGCCACCCCGACTTGACAGGCATCTGACCTGCATAAACACGGGCTGTGCCGGAGTCCCGTCGTCAGGGAACCGGCCTGGGCCCTCGGCCGCGCCGGCGAGCAGGCGTCGCGATCCCGACAGCGACTAAAGAGCCCGGCTTAACCGAGCGACACAGCCGGCTTTCGGGAGTAATCGGGCCAACTGTCGCTAAGCTGATATCCGGTGGCTTGCATGCTCAGGACACCGTTAGTGGCCTATGTGGGAGGTGCGCTCAAGCCGGGGAGGTTGTGGAATGCCAGCAGATGTTGTTATGCCCTCGTTACGGTCGCGCTGGCGACTCCCGGCAGGCAAGCCATGACCAGGCACGGAACATCGCGCACGCGCAAGTCAGCCGTTAGCGCGCCGTCAAGACCCGGATTGCCCACCGATGTGGAGAGGTATAACCTCCCCCTCGCGGCACGACTGTCCGATTCTCGGTCAACACCGGGCGGCGTGCTCGACCCCATACTCGGCGCCCCGGCGGAAACCACGATCGAAAGCTTCCGGCCCACCGAAGGAATGGACAGGTGCCGAATTTCTTCTTGAGCTGGGCCGCTGGCGAGGACGACCTACACGTCAGGCAGCTCTTCGTTGACCTCCGGCGCGCTGTGTCCACATTGACCGGCCAGCCGGAGCCCGAGTGCGGATTCTCCGGCGGTGTCCCGGCCACTCTCGAAGCGTGGCCGGCGGGCATGGTGCCGGCCCTTGCCGAGTCCGATGTGTTCGTCGCCCTGTGGTCCCCTCGCTACGCGCTGAACGAGGCGTGCGGGCGCCAGCTGTGGATCTTCGAGGAGCGCCTGCGCCGCCAGGGTCGCGAGCCCGGCTCCGGGTCGCCGGCACTGATCGTCTTGGCATGGGCGCTGGCCGACCCGATGCCCCAGCTCGCGAGCGCCACCCTCGTGCCCGAGTATGGCGGCACCCGGCGCGGGGTCCGCCAACTCGTGAAGTTGCGGGGACTCCGCGAGCGGTACGAGACCTTCGTCGCCGACGTGGCGCGGGAGATCGTCGCGGCCGCCGCCGACAGCCCGCCGGTCCTGGCTTCGATTCCGGCGCTGGCCGACACACCCAGCGTCTCGACGATGGCGGACGATCCCACGGACCAGGGCTTGGCGGGTACGCCGCACGTCCACTTCGCCGTCGCGGCCGCGAGCCGCGACGAGATGGACAAGGTGCGAGAAGACGTGCGTTTCTACGGGCCGTCTCCCGAGGACTGGCGTCCGTACCTGCCGGCGCTGACGGTGCCGCTGGCCCACCATGCCCAGTCGGTCGCCGCGGAGGCGCTCCTCCAGTCCGACGTCGGGTCGCTGGACGACTTCCTCGACCGGCTCGAACAAGCCCGGCGCGACAACCAGATAGTCGTATTGCTGGTCGACTGGTGGGCCACCCGGTTGGATACCTACCGGCGGATGCTCGCCGAGATCGACCGGCGCGGCCTCGGCAACACCGCGGTGCTCGTGCCGGCAAACCTGGCTGACGACGAGACCACCCGAAACCGCGACGATCTCGGGTTCGCGCTGCGGCGCACCTTTCGCGATGCGAGCCGGCGGCGGGATCCGCTCTTCCGCAGCGAGATCGAGACGCCGGATCGGTTCGACGCCGATTTGATCAGGGCCATCGAAGAGGCCCGCAACCAGGTCTTTCGCGATGGACCGGTGCATCATCTTCCCGCCGGCGACTATCCAGGTGAACGACCACTACTGAGTGGACCCTGATGCTTGCGGCAGCGCCCTACACTGAACTGCGGTCAATGCCGGCCGGCACCCTCGATACCCCTCCATCCCCTCGCCCGGGCGGCGGCGACCTCGGGAGTGACCAGGTGCCCAACAATCGTGCGACAAGTAGGCTCCGCTACTTCGTCAGCTATGCGCATGATTCGGGCCCAGACGACGAGCTGGTGCAGAAGTTTCACAACGACCTGAGCCATGACGTGCGGCTGCATTCAGGCTGGTCCGACGACCGTATCGGTTTCTGCGACAGCACCTTGCGGGCCGGCCAGCGCTGGTCGCCGGCGCTGGTCGAAGCGTTGTGCACGTGTCAGGTTTTCCTCGCCCTGTGCAGCCACCATTACTTCGAGCGCCCGGCGTGCGGCAAGGAATGGACGATCTTCGCCCGGCGGATGGCGAAGGCACCGGCCCGGGTCGCCGGTCATCCCGCCTCCCTCGTTCCATTGCTGTGGGTCGTGCCGACCGGGTTTCCGCCCGTCGCGGCCCACTACCAGTACCGGGACGCGACGTTCGGCGACGAGTACCACGTCCAGGGGCTGCGCAAGCTGATGCTGCTGCGCAAAAACCATGACGCCTACTACAACTTCGTGAGTGGGCTCGCGTTGCACGTCGTCGAGCTCAACAAGCGATACGAGATCCCGCCGGAGCGCGGCCGCCCGGCCTTCGACGACATCGAGCCAGCCTTTCCCGACGGCGGCGACGACGGGATCGCGCCAGCCGGTGGATCGCGGCCTCCGCGCGGCCCCAGGCCGTCGGGCGGCCCACCGCGGCGGTCGAGGCCACCAGCCCCACCCAACAACATGCCCCGCTTGAACCCCATCCCGCCCGATCATTCAGGAGGCGACTCGCGATGAGTGGCAACGATCCTCGTCACTCCGGGCGCGTCGTCACCTTCTATTCGTACAAGGGCGGCACCGGTCGCACGATGGCACTGGCGAATGTGGCTTGGCTTCTCGCCGCCAACGGATACCGCGTGCTCACGATCGACTGGGACCTCGAGTCGCCGGGTCTGCACCGCTACTTCCACCCGTTCCTCCAGGACAAGCAGATCCGCCAGTCCGACGGGATCCTCGACCTGGTGCGCCAATACTCGGATGCCACCATGCAGTCCGGCGCCCGGCCCGAGCGCTTCGCCGAGCTCGCGCAGATCGAGGACTACGCGGTCTCGCTCACGTGGGACTTCCCGTCCGGCGGCGTCGTCGACTTCGTACCCGCCGGCCGGCAAGACAGCGCCTACGTCACCAAGGTCAGCACCTTCGACTGGGATTCCTTCTGGCGCAAGCGGCGCGGCGGTTGGCTGATCGACGCGCTGGCCGAAAACATGCGCAAGGCCTACGACTTCGTGCTCATCGACAGCCGCACGGGCAGCAGCGACACGGCTGGGATCTGCACGATCCGACTCCCCGACATAGTGGTCAACTGCTTCACGCTCAACACCCAGAGCACCGTCGGCGCGGTCGCGATGACCCAATCCATCATGAGCCAGTGCGACGCCGTCGTCTTTCCCCTGCCGACCCGCATCGACGCCGGCGAAAAGCAGAAGCTCGACCGGGGGCGCAGCTTCGCCCGGCGCAGCTTCGAGCCGTACCTGACCTTCCTGGAGGGCGAGGATTCGGCCACCTACTGGGACAGCATGGAAGTGCCGTACATCCCTTACTACGCCTACGAAGAAGTGCTGGCCGTCTTCGGTGACACGTCGTCGGCGGGTGGCTCGCTGCTCGCCCGCTATCTACGGCTGGCCGGCCGCATCGCGGGCCATGACTGCAAGCCACTGTCCATTGGAGACGCAGAGCGGATGGCGGTGGTTCGCGCCTTCGAGCAGTCCACGCCACCCGAGCCGATGACCGTGCTCGTGGCCTACGCCCCGCTGGACCGCATCTGGGCGGAGTGGCTGCGCGACCGCCTGGGCGGTGCCGGGCAGCGGGTGCGGCTGTATTGCGTGCGCAACCCGGTGCCGAGCCTCGAGGGCGTAAACCGGCTGATCACCATTGTTTCCCGCGACCTGGTCCGCTACGCCGAGGCGGGCCGGCTGTCCCGACTGGCGGCCGAGCGGGTCGCGTCCGGTGACTCGCATTTCCACGTCACCCTTCGCGTCGACGCCACCCCGCTGGAGCCCGCCCCAGCGGCGCGATCGCTGGTCGACGCCATGGGCGTGCCGGAGGATCGGACGCTCGAGATGCTGGCTCCGGCGCTCGGCGGTGGGGGCAGCCGGCTGCGCCACCCGGACGACCTGTACGCCGAGCCGGCCGAGATCCGCTATCCGTCGGTGGGGGTGGAGTACTGGAACCTCCAGCTCGGCCGCAACGCCCGTTTCTCAGGTCGGGGCGCGCTGCTGGAAGAGATCCGCGACCGCCTACAGGCGAGCGGCACCAGCGGCAGCCAGCTCGCGCTCACCGGCCTGCCGGGAGTTGGCAAGACACAGCTCGCGATCGAGTACGTCTACCGCTTCGCGGCCGCCTACGACGTGGTGTGGTGGATCTCCGCCACCCAGCCCGGCCGCGGCCGCATCGCCCTGGCCGACCTGGCGCAACGGCTGAAACTCAAGCCAGGTACCGACGTGGAGACCCAGGTCGCCGCGGTGCTCGAGGCGTTGCGCGTGGGCAGCCCGACCCGGCGCTGGCTTGTGGTGTTCGACAACGCCGACGCGCCGAGCGATTTCGAAGACCTGCTGCCGACCGGCGCCGGCCACACGCTGATCACCTCGCGTAATCCACAGTGGAGCGCGCGGATGCCGATGCTCGACATCGACGTGTTTCAGCGCGAGGAGAGCGTCGAGCTGCTGCGGCGCCGGGTTTCCCAGATCGCCGAGGGCGACGCCCGGCGACTCGCCGCTCGCGTCGGCGACCTGCCACTCGCTGTGGAGCAGGCCGGCGGCTGGCTGGCGACCACTGGCATGGCGGTCGAAGACTACCTGCGCCTGCTGGAAGGCAGCGCGGCGCGTGCCATGGAGGAGAGCGCCCCGGACGAGTACCGGGAGACCATCACGTCCACTGTGTACGTCGCCTACGACGAGCTGCGCCAGCGCAACCCGGCGGCGGCCCGGCTGGCAGAGCTGTACGCGTGCATGGCGCCGGAGGCCATCCCGTACCGGCTCGTCTCCAACAAGCGCCTTACCGAGCTGCTGACCCCGATCGATCCACGCATGCACGACCCGATGCTGCACGCCACCCTCAACAGGGAGATCGGACGGTACGCGCTCGCCCGGGTCGACACCGGCGCACCGCGCACCGGCGTGGTCATGCACCGGCTCACCCAGGAGATCATCCGTTCCCGGCTCACCGAGGAGGAGCAGGCGGAGCGGCGCGCCGACGTGCACACGGTGCTCGCCGCCGTCGAGCGGGGCAGCCCGGACAATGGGGATAACTGGAAGGTCTACGAGGCGCTCCGCCCTCACCTGCAACCCTCCGGGGTGCTGGAGTCCGAAGCACCTGAAGTACGCCTGCTGGTCATCGACACGGTCCGCTACCTGTGGAAGCGCGCTGACGTCGCGAGCGCCGAAGAGCTTGCCCGCGCCGCGCTGCGCGAATGGTCGCCCCGCACCGGTCAGGACGACACCTCCACCCTCCGGCTCAACTACGAGCTGGCGGTGGCGTTGCGCTACGGGGGCAACGAGGACGAGGCGTACGAGCTCAACAAGGAGAGTTTGGCCCGGCTCCGCGCCACCCTGGGCGAGGAGCATCCATACGCGTTGCGCGCCGCCTCCAGTTTCGGCGCGGATCTCCGGGCTCGGGGCCAGTTCCACGACGCGCGTGAGTTGGACGAGCGCACCGCCGAAGCGATGCGTTCCGTGCTCGGCGACGACGACCCCCTGACTTTGGATGCAGTCAGCAACCTAGCGACCTCGCTACGGCTGGTCGGGGAGTTCTCCGAGGCTGCCCGGCTCGACCGGGAAACCCTGGAACGGCGGCGCAAGGTGTTGGGACACCGGCATCCGGCAACACTGTCTTCTCAGGACAATCTCGGCACCGACCTTCGAGAGCTCGGTGACCTGGCCCGTGCACGAAACAACGACGAGTCCGCCGCGAACGGCTGCACCGAGACACTCGGCCAGGAACACCCGCAAACCCTCCGTGCGGCGAAGAGTTTCGCGGTCACATTGCGCCGGCTCGGCGACCTCACCACCTCAGGCGATCTCATCTCGCAGACCTATGCCCGCACGGAAGGCCTGTTCGGCGGCCGGCATCGCGACACCATCGCCTGCCGGCTGGAGCTGACGTGCGTGCAGTGGGCGTTGGGCCAGCACGAAGACGCCCGCAAGGCCGGTGAGGAGATCTACGGCGTCTGCCGGGAGCTGTGGGGGCAGCACCACCCGCTCACGCTGGCCGCCGGCAACAACCTGAGTATCTTCCGGCGCTGGGCCGGTGACGTCGACAGCGCCCGGCGGTTGGCGGAACGCACCACCGAGCGGCTCCAGGCAAGCCTGGGCCCGCGCCACCCGCATACGCTGACCGGCCTCCTCACGCTGGCCAACGCGCTGTACGCGGACGGCGCGCGGGCCGAGGCGCGGCAGCGCGACGAAGCGGCGTACTCGCGGCTGCGCAAGGCCCTGCCGGAGGAGCATCCCACCGTGCTGGCCGCGGCGGTCAACTACGCCATCAGCCACCGCTCCGAAGACGTCGACCGGGCCGAGGCGTCGCACGCGGATGCCACTCAGCGGCTGCGGAACACACTGGGTGCGGAACACCCCTACGCCAGGTCCGCGGGTGACTGGATGCGCATCGACGTCGACATCGAGCCGCTACCGATCTGACGCCTCGTCGGGCAGGCCCGCCGCCAGCCACCGCGCCAGCGGGACGAGATCGAGCGGATAACCGGCCGCGCGCAAACGGTCGGCGACCGCGCACATCAGTTCCGGCCGGAGCACGGCCGCCCGAGCGTCGCGTTCGTCTGCCACGTGCAGGGCCACGGCGAACGCCACCCAGTCGTCGGCGTCGCCGGTCCGCGCCGCACGCTGCGCGAGCACGGTCGGCGCCACGTCGGGGAGCGGCCGGTCGCCACCCAGCCACGCCTCGCGCGCGGTCTGGGCGACGCGTGGTGCCCCGGCGACGACGCGTGCGGCGGATATCGGAGGGCACGACCTCCCCTCCTCCCACGCGCCCGCCAGAGCCTTCGCCTCCGCTCCGTCCACCGCGAGGTGGGCGAGACGCCAGCCGACCTCGCTCGCCACGGCGTACCGTACCGCGACCCGCCCCGCATCCTCCGAAACGGGCTCCGCCGCCCATCGGACCACGGACCGCCGCAGCCGCCGCACAAACAACTCGCCGTAGGCGGTCAGCTCTCCGCCTTCCGCGAGTTGCCGCAGCGCGGCGAGGGTATCCCGGCGCCAGTACGCGAACTCGAACTCGGCCAACCGAGCCGCCTCACCGGCGGTGGTGCGCCGTCGCGCTCGCCAGAACGCGGTCACGCCCGTGTACGCGTACGCGCCGTCCAGAAGAGGTCCGGCGGGTCGTGGATCCGGGCGCCAGGGCGCGTAGTACCGGGCCGGACCGCCGGCCTCGCAGAGCGGCACCAGGTCCGCCAACGCGCTCAGCTTAGCGTGCTGGTACTCGTGCAACAGCGCCTCGGCAAGGCGATCCACATCGGACGGTGCGGACAGTGCGACCGCGCCGAACGCCTCGCGTGACGTGGCACTGACCACGGCTCCCGGCGCGGGGTCCCGCAGGGGTACCAGGGCACGCAGTACCGCGCGCATGCCCGCGGCGTGCCGCGGCTGCTCGCGGACGAGGATGCGCCACGCGTCCTCGCACGCGCGCGCGAGGCGCTCCAGCCGAGCGGCCGGCAGCCGGCGCGCGACCGGATGGGTGTAGCAGCGCCGGTAGGGGTCGACGTCTTCGACGAGGAGCGAGAGCGCGTGTGGCCCTGAGCCCAAGGAAATCCTGCGTGCCGGCCGCCAATGCGGCGACTCGCGGGAGAACGGGGCATCGAGCCGAATGCGCCGTGCGGTGCCTTCGAATGTCAGCCGCTCGCCGTCGCCACGCAGCCGTACCGCGCCGTGCCCAAGGCCGGTGGCGGCGCCCACCCCGGGCAGTACCAACCCATCACGCACCGCCGGCAGGGTGAGCTCGAAGGTTATCCCGGCCGAGGTGGCGGCCGCCGCGGCGAGCGCGGCGAGATAGCCGGCGCGCGCCCGCTCGGCGCTGGCTCGCAGCGTCCGCGCGGCCCATACCTCCAGAAACGGATGCCGCAGGGCCTGCTCGACAGCGGCTGGCGCGGCCGCCTCCACGTCGGCGAGCAGGCCGAGGGCGTCCCGCGCCGCCGGACCTACCCGTTCCACCGCGCCGAGTACGAGCAGGCGTTGCCGGGCGAGCCGGCCGTCGGTCAGGACGGCGATCGCGTCCGGCGTCCCGTATCCGCTGGCGAGGCTGAGGAACTGATCGCGGGTGAGCGTGTACCGGTCCATGTTCAGGCGCTCGCGGCGAGCCGGCGGACGGCCAGTTCCGCCTCCAACCGCTTCCGGACGTGCCCCACGAGCTTGAACAGGTCCGCGCAGTACACCGACGGATGCCGGAACCCGCCGTCCGGCCCGTACCGGTGTGAGAACTGCCCGCCACCGCAGACGGAGCCGACGGGACAGGCGCGACAGGCGGGCGCGAGATCCCCCCAGAGCCGGCGCAGTGCCCGTACCCCCGGGTGATCCACCAACACGTCGAACCCGTCTCGCTGGACGTTGTATCCGGTCGCGCCCTTGCCCTGTGCCGTCGTCTTGAGGGCGTCCGTCAGTTCCAGCGCGCCGTCCGTTTCCACGGTGATCGCGTCCGGCGAGTTGAAACCCAGCCCTTCGGTGTGGCTCTCGCCGCCCACGAGCAGGGTGATCAGGGACTCGAACAGGCGGATGGCCGTTTCGCGACGCGGAGCGGCGAACCACCGGTCGAAGATGGGGATGAGCCAGTCGGCGTACGGCGTGCCGGCCGCGCCCGGCTCCCGGCCGGGTGGCGGGTGCACCCAGTTTCCGAGCGGCAGCAGCAGGTCAAGCTGCGGCGGGTCGAACTCGAGCAGATCCTCGTACACGCCGACCGGATCGTTTGCCAGGTCGATAGTGCACAGCAGGCCGGCGTAGAGGTCACGATGCTCGGGCTGGTTCAGGGTCCGCAGGGCACGCCGTACGAGATGGAAGCTGGGCCGGCCGTCGGCGAATCGCCGGTGCCGGTCGTGCGCGACCGATCCACCGTCGACGCTGACACCGACGCCGATTTCGCGGCGGTGAAACACCTTGAGAAATCGGTCGTCCAACAACGTGCCGTTGGTCTGCAAGGTGACATCGACCCGCGTACTGGCGGGAACCGCACGCCGGATGGCACCGACGGCGGCATCGATGACATCAGGGCCGGCTAGCAGCGGCTCCCCGCCGTGCAGGACCACGAGCAACTCGGGAAGTCCGTGCCGCCGCGCGTGTTCGCCGATCCGCATAGCCAGGGCGGCGACGGTCTTCGGCGACATCACGTTCGGCCGGGTACGCCAGCTCTGATCCACATGGTGGTAGACGTAGCAGTACCGGCAGGACAGGTTGCACCGGCTGTGCAGCTTGACGATGAACTGCCGGAACGGGGTGCCAACTGGCGTGGTCCGCATCGTCGGTGATTCAGCTCGGACGGGGAAGGCAAGCGTTGAAGGCCGCGACCCGGTTGCGCGAGCCGTTCGCCGCCTCCTCCGCCACACGCCGTAGGCAATGGTCGAGCGCGCTGTCGCCGGACTCGCGCAGGGCCAACAGCTCGCGCAACGGCCGGTGCGCGGCGTCGACCATCGCGGTCGGAATCAGCTTCTGTCCGTTGTCGCTCATCGGGCCCTCGCCTTCCCAGGTGCTCGGGGGGTCGCACCTGTACCGGTCGGTGATGGTCGTCGTGGCGGCCGAAAAGCCAATCAGATTCCGGGCGCCACGCTTCTATGCTCCGCTACGAGGTTCGTAGACATCACATTTCTGTCGTAGTTCGACAAGGCTTGACGGACCATCGCCCCTGCGCCTTCAATTGACTACCGTCGCTTGACGGACTTTGACGATCGTTGACACCATCGAAGCCCAGGGAGTGCGGCGTGGCGGTGGCAGGACCAAATCTCGGCCGGCCACCTGACGGACATTTACGAGATTTAGTCCTCGCCCTCCGCGACTTACATCGCGACGCGGGAAAGCCCGGTGTGCGACGGATCAGTGCCGCGATCAGGGATCGCGAAGATTTTCGCGACACCGTCAGCCATGAGACGATCAGCGCGATGCTCCGCGGCACCGCGCTCACCCGGTGGGTCAAAGTCGAGTGCGTGGTGCGGCAGCTCGCTGACTGGGCGGTCAACCGCCGGGATCCCGACGAGGAGGTGCGCCGGTTTCACCGGTTGTGGCTCGCCGCATCGGACCCGACCGGCGAGTCAGCATCGGTGGAGGCGCACACCGCGCCCTCACCACCGGGCCGAGCCGCGGAGCCTCGTTCCACCCGCGCCCTCGTGACCAACCTTCCCGGACGCAATCCCGCGTTCACGGGGCGGGATGGCGTGTTAGCCCAGGTCCGCGAAGCGCTGCTGCGCGCACCACGCGTCCCGCTCGCCCTCTACGGCCTCGCCGGCGTGGGTAAGACTCAGCTCGCCGCCGAGTACGCCCACCGCTGGGCCGACGACTACGACGTGGTCTGGTGGGTTCCGGCAGAGCATCCGTCGCAGGCGGTCGCCGCCCTGGCGGCCCTGGGCGAGCGGCTGGACCTTCCGGATGCGACCGACATACGGCAGGCCGCCCGCGCGGTGCTCGACGCTCTGGAGACGAGCGCCCTGCGTTGGCTGGTCGTCTACGACAACGCCGACCTCCGTGAGGACGTCGCGCCGCTGCTGCCGTCCGCTGGCGGCCACACGATCGTGACGTCACGCAACCCCGTCTGGGCCGCGTCGAGTGGATCACTCGCGGTTGACGTGTTCAGGCGCGGTGAGAGCATCGCCTTCCTCCGCGGCACCGGTGCCGCCGGCTCGGTGGAGGATTTCGACCAGCTGGCCGAGCGGCTCGGCGACCTGCCCCTCGCGCTGGCCCAGGTGCGGTCGATGCAGAAGGCGACCGGAATGCCGGTCGCCGAGTATTTACGGCTCTTCGCGGCGCACATGGACGACCTACTCTCCACCGGGCGCCCGACCGGCTCACCCGCCAACGTGGTCGCCCTCGTGGACCTCGCCTTCACCCGCCTCGCCAACGAGGTGCCCGCAGCCGCTCAGTTGCTTGAAATCCTGGCCTTCATGGCACCCGACCCGGTGTCCCTCGTCGTGCTTCGCAGCGGCCGCGACGGCGAGATCGCGCCACCGCTGAGCCGCGTGCTGTATCAGCCCGACGCACTGGAACGGATCGTCGGCGAAATCGGACGCTTTGGACTCGCTCGGTTAGACCTGGATAGCCAGCGGATCCAGGTGCACCGGCTCGTGCAGTTGGTGCTGCGCGAGCGGCTCAGCGCGGACGAGACCTCCCGCATCCGCGGCGAGGTACACCGGCTGCTCGGCGCGGCCAACCCCGGCGACCCGGACAATCCGGTGACGTGGACGATGCACGCGGAGGTCGGAACACACCTATTGGCCTCCGACGCGATCAACTCCAGCCAGATGCCGGCCCGCACCGCCGTGCTCGACCAGATCCGGTATTTGGAGCGGGTCGGCGACCTGGAGGCTTCCGCCCGGTTGGGCCGGGCGGCGGTCGACGCGTGGAGCCGGCCGCCGGACGCGGGCGGCCTCGGCGCGGACCACGAGTTGACCACGCTCGCGACCCGTCACCTCGCCTACGCGCTACTCGCCCTCGGCCACTACGACGACGTCCGATCAATGATCTTCGAGACGTTGGCCTCCCTCCGCGAGAGCCCGCACTACGGCCCCGACCACTCCCACACACTCGCCATGGTCACGATCGCCGCCTACTTCTTGCGCGTCACCGGCGACTACCGTCAGGCGCTCGCGCTCGACGAAGACCGCGTTGACCGGCTGCGGCGCCTGTACGGACCCCAACACGTGCGCACCCTCAATGCCCTCAGCAATCTCGCCGTCAACCTGCGCCTCACGGGCGAGATCAGCCGAGCGCACGAGATCGATGCGAAGCTCGTCGAGACGCTGCGATCGCGCTACGGAGACGAAGACCCACGTACTTTCGTTTCCATCCGAAACCTCGCTCGAAACCTGTACGACCTGGGCCGCTACCAGGAGGCACACGATCTCCAGCGAAGATACGTGCCGATGATGGCGCAGCGGCAGGGCAATCGCAGTGACGACTTGCTGCGGGCGGGACGCACAGTGGCGATCGCGCTGCGCAAGCTCGGTGAGCACGGCGCGGCGGTGGACGAGGCCCGGCGCAACTATCAAGCCAGCCAGCAGCGGTTCGGGCCGGACCACGAGCACACGCTCGCCGCGATGATGAGCTACGCCAACGCGTTGCGCACCGTCGGCGACCCCATCGGCGCGCGCAGCCTCGCTACCGAGGCGCTTGCCCGGTACCGGCGGATCTTCGGCGACCTCAACCCGCACACGCTCGCCGCCGCCGCCAACCTGGCGGCCATCCTCCGCGCTCTGGACCGGTGGCGAGAGGCGCATCGGGTGGACGAGCGCACCTTCGACGAGATGCGGCGCGTTCTCGGCCCGGACCATCCGTACACGCTGGTGGTCGCGACCGGCCTGGCTACCGGCCTGGCGCACGGCGGTCTGCACGAGGCGGCCGCGGCACTCGGCGAACGGACCCTCGACGCCCTTCGCAGGGTACGCGGGACAAACCACCCGGAGACCTGGGCGTGCGCGGCCAACCTCGCCCTCGACGTGTCGGCGTCCGGGGATCAGAAGGCCGGCGAGGCGCGCCGTCGGGAGGCGGTCGATGAGCTCGGACGGCTGCTGGGCCCGGCACATCCAGACGTACGGAGGGCGGAGCGGGGCGAGCGGATCGAGTGCGACATCGAGCCGCCGCCCACCTGAGTTGGGCGTGCGCCTACCCAGTGGACGCACGACGGGGAACCAACCAGCGGGGGTGGCGGACCGCGGTTTGACCCGCCCGGCCCACCGGACTCCGGGAGTATCGTCGAGGGGTGGTCGCCTGGGACAGCTGGGAGCCGTGGCGGACGGAAGCCGACGACCAGTGGCTGGCCGCCCATTCGAGCGACGCGTTCGGCCGGATCCGCCGCGTGTTCCACCCACTCGCGGGCGGTGCGGACGCGGTCTCCCACTCGGTGCTCGGCGGCCTGCTCGGTGGGCCGCCGCGCAATCCTGACCTAAAGGTCAAGGGCGTCACGGCCGAGCAGATCCGGTACGCGGAGCGGCACTACTCGTACACCACCACCCAGGTCGACCTGGGCGTGTGCCGCCGCTGCGGCCACCAGCTCGAGGAGCGCCACCGGCTGCTCGTCGTCGACCCGCACGGCTTTCGGCGGCAGGTGGGCACGGCACGCGCCTGCCGCCGCTGCGCCGCCGAGTCGTGGCTCTTCACGTCGCACATGCCGGGCGCCCGCCGCCTCGCCGCGTCGCGCGCCAAAATCGCGCTGTAGTCACTCTGGAGCCGATGGCCGCGGCATCGCGATCCGCCGCCGGTCGCGCTTGGCCCACGGAGTCACTCGTCGTGCGCGGAGCGAGGGATGGGAGCGTCGAAGACATCGACGACAAACGTCGAGGTCGAGGTGCTGTCCATCTCGACCTCACCGTCGCCCTTGGCCAGGGTGTGCAGACGGACCCAGTATCCGTCGTCACTGGCCTTCCTCGCGACGGCGACAGCGCTGACCACGGGATCACGCACCGCCTCCTCGCTCGTCCAGGTGCGTAGGACCGGAGTTTGCGGCAACGTCCAGGTTCTCGACTCGGCGGCCGCCGGGACGAACACCTCGTCCGACAGGAGCTGGACCTCCCAGCTGACGTCGCCCGCACTTCCGAGTTCGTTGGTCGCCCGGATGCCGAGGCCGATGACGTATGCGGCGTCCAAGTACTGGATGAACTCCTCATCCGCATGGCTGAAGTAGCACAGGCGGATTTCGTCGATCGGTCCGTAGCCGGTGAAAGCACCCAACTCGAACGCGCATCGCTCCCGCACGAAGCTCCGCACAGCGATGCGCACCGCGTCCGGCAGGCGATCGAGCACGGCGTGCAGCGGACCCTCGTCACGTTCCGCAAGGTAGGAGTTGAGCGCCGAGACGAGGCGTCGGTGACATCGGCATCCGCGGCGCCGAGAGTCGTAACCGCCTCAAGGTGATCCTCGCCGGTCCTGACGAGGGCGAATACGCGGCTCTTGCTGGGGCTTCTGTGTGCCAGAAACTGGTACACCATGCTGATCTCTCCTACGACGGACACAACGCGTGGCGCAGGTCCGCTCGGACCTGCGCGGGCGTTGTAGAACCTGACGGTCGAGGGCATGCCCCGCGGGCTACTGACCCAGAGGTATCTGCCTGAATCGCTGTCAGCCCCGGTGCTGCCGGGGCCGCGTCGCATACGGAGCCTACCAGGAATCCGGAGCTCTCTAGGCGCCGATGTGGCTAGACGTGCTCATCGCCATCCGACGAGCGCCGCCGGGCATCCGTCAGGATGCCCGGCGACCACGACGCCTGCCGGGACGGCCACGTACGCGCCGCGCCGTTCCCCACTCCGAACCATTGCCCAGTCGGCACCACAGCATCTCCGTCACCTCCCACACTCCTCATTGGATGGACTAGCAAATGTCGTGAGCCCCGGTGTCGATCCGGGCACACCGTCCTTATGAGGGACGGCCGAGCAGCCAGCGCCCGCGCTCACGCGGTCCACAGTGGATGGCATTCGAGGCCGAAGCGGGATTCGAACCCGCGTATGACGGTTTTGCGGACCGCCCCCTGACCAGACTCGGGCATTCGACCGTGCGCGCCCCCGGCTGGATTCGAACCAGCGGCCTCGGCCTTCGGAGGGCCGCGCGCTTCCGCTGCGCTACGAGGGCATGTGCAGGCGGCAGGAGTCGAACCCACGGGCCACTGCTTTACAGGCAGCGCCTCACACCGCATGAGCGCCTGCTTGGGGTGGCTACGGGGAGTCGAACCCGCGCCCTCCAGAGCCACAATCTGGTGTGCACCTCCGGTACACCACAGCCACCGTACCCGCGGAGGGTGTCGAACCCCCGGCCTCCGCTTTGTAAGAGCGGTGCTCTTCCGTTGAGCTACACGGGCATTGGAACGTGCGCTCGGACGCCCGGATTCGAACCGGGATCACGCGGTTAACAGCCGCGGGCCCTGCCTGTTGGGCGACATCCGAATGAGTCGCGCGTGCGGGGCTCGAACCCGCTTCGCTGTGTGAAAGACCAGGGGCCTACCCATAGCCGAACGCGCGTCGCGTGCCCCGAGACGGACTCGAACCGTCGACCTCCGCCGTGTCGAGGCGGCGCCCTACCAACTGGGCCATCGGGACGTGGCGGTGGCCGGATTCGAACCGGCGATCTCGGGCTTATGAGGCCCGCGGGAACGACCGAACTTCCCTACACCGCAGTACGCCGGGTGGGACTCGAACCCACGACCCACCGCTTAAGAGGCGGTTGTCTCTGCCGCTGAGCTACCGGCGCGTGGAGGAGAGGGTGGGAGTCGAACCCACACGGGCCTGAGCCCTACACCGTTTTCGAGACGGGCGCCGGCACCAATCGGCTGGCCTCTCCCAGAAAGCGTGCCCCGGGCAGGATTCGAACCTGCGGCTTCCTGATTCGTAGTCAGGTGCGCTATCCACTGCGCCACCAGGGCATGAGTCCCGCCGGGTGGAGTCGAACCACCTGCCTTCGCCTTATCAGAGCGACGCCCTTACCACGCGGGCCACGGCGGGACGGGACTGTACGCGCCAACGACGGGACTCGAACCCGCGACCTTCCGCTCGACAGGCGGCTGCTCTGGCCAGCTGAGCTACGTCGGCATGTGTGCTCGGGGAGAGTCGAACTCCCACGCCCTTTGGGGCACCGCATTCTGAGCGCGGCATGTCTACCGGATTCCATCACGAGCACGAGCGTGGAGTGACGCGGTATCGAACCGCGGACGCGGAGCTTGCAAGGCAACGCTGTGCACCAGCACCCACCCCATCGGTGTATGTGTGCCCTCGGCGCGAGTCGAACGCGCACGTGACCGCCATCTCGGGACGGCGCCTCTGCCGGTTGGGCTACGAGGGCTGGGCGGCCGGCGCCCGTGACGGCGCCGGCCGCATCCATCAGCGCGCGAGCGACGCCCACGACGGGGTCGCCGGCTCGTAGAGCGGCCGCATGCCCGCTTCGGCGGGGGTGCGGTCGCCCTTGCGCTGGTTGCAGCCATCACAGGCCGCGACAGTGTTCAGCCAGGTGTTGCGGCCGCCGCGGGAGCGGGGCACAACGTGGTCGACGGTCGTGGCGAGCCCACCGCAGTAGGCGCACCGGCGGCCGTCGCGGGCCAGGACGCCCGCGCGGGACCACGCGGGGCCCGCGGTGTACCGCCACTTCGTCACGACGTAGCGGACGAGGCGGACGACCGTGGGCACCGGGTAGATGCCGATCAGCCGGTCGGGGTGTGCCTCGTGTACCTCGGCCACGCGCCGGACGAGCATCCGCACGGCGTGGCGGAGACTGACCCGGTGGAGCGGGCCAAGGTCGGCGTTGATGACAAGGACTTCCACCGGATCCTCCCTTCTTCGCAGTGACGTATATGTGGTCGGGAACCGGGGAGTCGAACCCCGCGTTTCCTGATCCCAAATCAGGCCCGGTCACCGAGCCGGTCGTTCCCGATTTCGCCCAGCCGTCACCGTAGAAACAGCGCGGCTGGGCGCCTTTCGTGTCATGCCATCCACTGTGGAGTTTTCAAACTTCAATGCCGCCGCGCGTTACTCGCGCAGGGCAAAGCAGGGGCGACAGGAATCGAACCTGCGACCTACGGTTTTGGAGACCGCCGCTCTGGCCGGACTGAGCTACACCCCTATGGGCTGAGCAGTGTCACACGAGGAAGATGCGTTGCTGTGCAACGAAAAAGCCGCCCTATCCCTGGCTGGGTGGGCGGCTGAGCGCTACTACGTCCGCGCTACCGTCGCCGCCCGCCATACGGGGCTAGCTCTTCGTTCGCCTTGATATCGATGGGTCGGCCGACTGACGGCATGCCCACCGGACAGCGCAGCGAGAGCCGCTGCGGTGCGGAGTAGGCGTGCCGGAACATGTCGGTGACTCCTCTGGTCGGTGTGGAACGTTGTAGTAATACGGTAAGCGGCGATCTCCTGTGACGCAACAGCCTTTTAGGCACCGATGTTCCCCAGTGTGGAAAGCTAACGGTCGTGGATCCCATCGACGGTGACCCGAGGGCCTTGCGACGCGGCGACTTTCCGGTGCTGCGCGACTTGCCGACCCGTTGGGCGGACGACGACGTCTACGGCCACGTCAACAACGTCGTGCACTACGCGATGTTCGACTCGGCGGTCAACGGTTGGCTCATCGAGGCCACCGGCACGGACATCCGGCGGCTGCCGGCGATCGGACTGGTGGTCGAGACGCGCTGCCGGTACTTCGCGGAGCTCCGCTTTCCGGATGTGGTGACAGCGGGGCTCGGGCTGGAGCGGCTGGGCAGCTCCAGCGTCGTCTACCGCCTGGCGCTCTTCGGGCCGCGCGACGAGGCGCCGGCGGCCGCGGGGCGTTTTGTGCACGTGTACGTCGACCGGGAGTCCCGCCGGCCGGTGCCGGTGCCCGACCGGATCCGGGCCGCGCTGCGGCTCTTGCAGTCC
Organism: Phytohabitans sp. LJ34; assembly: GCF_052068095.1. Classification (NCBI taxonomy): domain Bacteria; kingdom Bacillati; phylum Actinomycetota; class Actinomycetes; order Micromonosporales; family Micromonosporaceae; genus Phytohabitans; species Phytohabitans sp. LJ34. The sequence continues at coordinate 45,786 of NZ_JBQHDG010000018.1, forward strand.
ACTGTGGAGGAGAGATGACCCGGGAGACCATTTTCACGTACGCCGCACCGCGGCTGAAGTTCGGCGCCGGTGCGGCCGACGAGATCGGATACGACCTCAGCCAGCTCGGCGCGCGGCGGGTGCTCGTCATCACCGATCCCGGCGTGGCCGCGTTCGGCGCGCCGCGGCGGGTCGCCGACGCCATGCGGCGATACGGGGTGGTGGCGGAGGTCTTCGCGGACGTACACGTGGAGCCGACCGACGCCTCGATGCGCCACGCCGTCGAGGCGGCCCGCGCCTCCGGTCCGTGGGACGCGTTCGTGGCCGTGGGCGGTGGGTCGTGCATCGACACGGCCAAGGCCGTCAACCTGCTCTCCACCAACCCCGGCGACCTGATGGAGTACCTCAACCCGCCAGTGGGCGGCGGGCGCGCTCCTGAGCAGCCGCTCAAGCCGCTGGTGGCGGTGCCGACCACGACGGGCACCGGCGCGGAGAGCACGACCGTCTGTGTACTCGATGTGCTGGAGCTGAAGCTCAAGACCGGGATCAGCCACGCACGCCTGCGCCCGACGCTGGCCGTGGTCGACCCGCTGTTGACGGCGACCCAGCCGCCGGAGGTCACGGCGGCGAGTGGCATGGACATCCTCTGCCACGCGCTGGAGAGCTACACGGCCAAGCCCTATACGGAGTTCGACGCCAAGGAGCCGGCGCAGCGCGTGCCGTACTGCGGCGCCAACCCGGTGGCCGACATGTGGTCGGAGAAGGCGCTGGCGCTCCTCGCCCGGTCGCTGCGCACCGCCGTCGCGAACGGCGACGACCTGGCGGCTCGCACGGACATGGCGCTGGCAGCCACGTTCGCCGGCATGGGTTTCGGCAACGCGGGCGTGCACATCCCGCACGCCAACGCGTACCCGATCGCCGGCGGCGTGCGCGACTTCCACCCGGCGGGCTACCCGGACGGCGAGCCGCTTGTGCCGCACGGCATGGCGGTCGCGCTTACCGCGCGGGAGGCCTTCCGGTTCACGCACCCCTCCAGCTCGGAGCGCCACCGCCGCGCGGCCGAGCTGCTGGGCGGCGACGACCTGCCGGCGGTGCTGACCGCGCTGATGCGCGACATCGGCATGCCGAACGGGATCGCCGCGGTCGGTTACGGCGAAGGCGACATCGAGACGCTCGTGGGCGGTGCCCTGAAGCAGCAGCGGCTGCTGGCGATCGCGCCGCTTCCGGTGACGGGAGAGGACCTGGCGGGCATCTTCACCCGCTCGCTCAGCCTCTGGTAACCGATGGCAGATCACGGACAATCGATGCGTTGACCTTTCCGCACGTGGCGCGGGCTGGCTAGCCTCGCAACCGATGACCGAGGTGCCGATCGTCTTCCTCACCGCGCTGGATGTGGAGTACCTGGCCGTTCGCGCGCGGATGACCGCGCTTGGCGCACACCGCCACCGGGCCGGCACTCGGTACGAGATCGGGCTCCTCCCGGATGGCGAAACCCAGGCGGCGCTCGGCCTTACGGGCGTGGGAAACCAGTCTGCGGCGGCGCTCGCCGAGCGGGCGATCGCGGAGTTCTCGCCGGCGGCGGTCTTCTTCGTGGGGGTGGCCGGCGCCCTCTGGGGCCACGTCATGTTGGGCGACGTTGTGGTCGCCAACCGGGTCTACGCCTACCACGGAGCGACGAGTCAGGACGACGGCCTGAAGGCCCGCCCCCGTGCCTGGGAGATGGCGCATGAAGCGGAGCAACTCGCCCACCGCTTGGTGCGCGGCGGCGGATGGACCCGTTCGCTTCCGCCCGGCGGCGCCGTCCCGGTGGCGCGCATCGGGCCGATCGCCGCCGGCGAGGTCGTGCAGGATTCGGCGATCTCCGACCAGGCGCGCTGGATCAGAGACGTCTACAACGACGCCCTGGCGGTGGAGATGGAGGCGGCTGGCGTCGCGCAAGCCGGCCACGTCAACCGCTCGCTGCCGGTGGTCGTGGTTCGCGGCATCAGCGACCGCGCGGACGGCACGAAGGGGACGACGGACGGCGCCGGCTGGCAGTCCAGGGCCGCCACCAACGCGGCCGCCTTCGCCACGACGTTCGCCGAGCTGTTGGCACGCGAGTTGCCGGGTGGCGCGGCCGGACCCGACCGTCACCGGTCGGGCGACACGACGACGAACATCGCCCAGGGCAACGCCCACGTCTCGATCCAGGCCGGACGGATCGAGGGCCCGGTCGTCCTGGACGGGCCGCCGCCCACCTACGACCTTCCCGTCGACCGGCGGGCGTCGCGGAGCGCCGACCTCGTGGACGGATTGCACGAGCTGCGGCAGCTCCTGCATCGGGCCTGGGCCGCGGGCGGGCTGGACGAGGATACGTACGCCGCCGCGATGCGAGAGCTGGACCTGGCCAGTGACCCGGGAGAGCGGCCCGCCGTGGTGTTGTCGCTGATGAGGCTGCGCGGCCTGCTCATGGACGTCGCCGACCTGGCCGGGAAGGTCAAGGCCCTCCTCGTCATCGCGCGGACCATGCCGTAGCGATATTGACGCATGTAACTTTATAGCCCCACTATTAGGAGAGTTTCCTAATAAGGTGCTCATCTCGATCGGCGGCTGGACGTACTCCAAGTTCTTCTCCGACGCGGCGGCCACTCCGGCGTCGCGGGAGAAGCTCGTCCGCTCCTGCGTCGACATCTACATCAAGGGGCAACCTGCCCACGTACAACGGCGCCGGCGGACCGGGCAGCGCGGCCGGCATCTTCGACGGCATCGACCTCGACTGGGAGTGGCCGGGGTCGGAGGGGCACCCTGGCAACCACGTCAGCCCGGCTGACAAGGCCAACAACACGGCGCTCATGGCCGAGTTCCGCCGCCAGCTCGACGCCCTCAGCGTGACCACCGGCAAGCGGTACCTGCTGACCGCCTTCACGCCGGCCGACCCCGCGAAGATCGCGGCCGGCTGGGACATCGGGCCGGGCGGGGTGTTCGAGTCTATGGACTTCGCGAACGTGCAGGGCTACGACTTCCACGGCGCCGGCTCGGACAACTCGTGGGAGCCGGGGCGTACCGGCCAGTCGGTCTCCAGCTACTGCTACACGGGGCCGGGCGGGCAGTGGTGGAGCTTCGACGACGCCTGGTCGATCGGGCAGAAGACCGCCTGGCTGAAGCAGAAGGGCCTGCTCGGCGGGATGATCTGGGAGATGTCCGGCGACACCGCCGGCGGCACGTTGATGAACGCGCTCCATACCGGGCTCTGATCAGCAGGGGCGTCCCGAAACGTTTCGGGACGCCCCTTGACGGACCGGCGCGCATCGACCACGCTCACCGTGTTAGAGAGCGCTCTCTCACCCATGCACGGGAGCAGCCATGAGCAGGAGAACCCACCGCCTCAGTCCCCTCGTCGCCGCCGCCGTCCTCCTCCTCGGCGGCTACGCGGTCGTCACCGTGGGCACGGCCAACGCGGCCGGCCCGCTCATCTCGCAGGGGCGGCCGGCCACCGCCTCCTCGACCGAGAACGCCACCTTCCCCGCCGCGAACGCCGTCGACGGCAACGCCGCCACCCGCTGGTCGAGCGCGTTCAGCGTTCCACAGTGGATCCAGGTGGACCTCGGCGCCACCGCGGCGGTCGACCAGGTGGTGCTCAACTGGGAGGCGGCCTACGCGTCCGCCTTCCAGATCCAGGTCTCCACGAACGGCACCTCGTGGACGAACCTCTACAGCACCACCACCGGCACCGGCGGTGTGCAGACGCTCGCGGTCAGCGGCACGGGCCGCTACGTGCGGGTCAACGCTACCGCGCGGGGCACGGCCTACGGCGTCTCCCTGTGGGAGTTCCAGGTGTACGGCACCGCGACCACGGGCGGGTGCGGCACCGCCAACGCGGCGCAGAGCCGGCCGGCCACCGCCTCGTCCGCCGAAAACGCCACCTTGGCCGCCGGCAACGCCTTCGACGGGAACACGGGCACCCGCTGGTCGAGCGCGTTCGGCGATCCACAGTGGATCCAGGTGGACCTGGGCGGCTCGGTCACCGTCTGCCAGGTGGTACTCAGCTGGGAGGCCGCGTACGCCTCCACCTTCCAGATCCAGGTGTCGACCAACGGCAGCACGTGGACGAACGTCTACAGCACCACGACCGGCACCGGCGGCACGCAGACGCTCAACGTCAGCGGCACCGGTCGGTACGTGCGGATGAACGGCACCGCACGCGCGACGCCGTACGGGTACTCGCTGTGGGAGTTCGCGGTCCGCACCACGGGCTCGGTGCCCACGACTCCCCCGCCGACCACCCAGCCGCCGGGCGACTTCTGGGGTGACACGGCCAGCATCCCGCCGGCACAGAACGTCGTCATGCTGAAGATCCTCAACCGCACCAACGGCAGGTACCCGGACAGCCAGGTGTACTGGAGCTACAACGGGCAGACGCGCTCGATCGCCGAGCAGCCGTACTTCGACATGCCGGTCAACACGGCCGGGCGGATGTACTTCTACCTCGGCTCGCCCAACTCGCAGTACTGGGACTTCATCGAGTTCACCGTCGGGCCGGCGGTCTTCAACGGCAACACCACGCGGGTCGACGCGTTCGGGCTCAAGCTCGCCATGCGGCTGCGCGCGCACGACGGCTACGACGTGGCGGTCGGCGAGGACCAGGCCACGTTCGCGGAGGACCGGGCGGCGACGTTCCAGCGGTTCGTCGACGAGATGCCGGCCGAGTTCGACCATCTGGCGCAGATCCAGGCGCCTTACCGCATCCCCTCGCCGGGCAACTCGCCACAGTTCCAATCCGGTGGGCAGTACCAGAGCTACATGTCCAGCTACGCGTCCTCGGTTGGCTTCTCGGCGTCCACTTCGGACATCTTCGGGTGCGCCGGGCCGCTCGCCAACAACCCGGGCATGTGCGCCGCGCTCAACCGGCACGTCGCACACCTGCCGCAGTCGCAGTGGGGAAACCCAAGCCTGTACTACCAGACGGCCCCGGCCAACTACTACTCGCGCTTCTGGCACGACCACGCCATCGGCAAGCTGTCGTACGGCTTCCCGTACGACGACTACGCCGACCAGTCCTCGTTCGTCTCGCGCGGCAACCCGCAGTGGTTGCTGATCGCCGTGGGCTGGTGAAACCGTGGCCGGGGCCGCCGTGGGGGACGGCCCCGGCCATCACGGCGAGTTGCGCTCGCCGCAAACGGCAACCGGGTCAGGGCAGCATCGCCGGGTCGGCGGCCAGTTCGGCCACCTGCTGGGCGCTGAGCGGCGGGTCGGCCAGCGGCGGGCGGTGGTCGTCGCCCTCGGGCTGCTTGTCGACCGCGTCCGGGGGGAGGTTGCCGTCCGGCTCGTAGCTGGGGATGCCCTGCCACGACGAGACCATGAGCTCGCCGCCGTCCAAGAACCGGACCGCCGAGATGACCTCGCCGTACTCCGGGTCGTGCTGGCGGGTGACCTTGACCGGCACGCCGTTCACCGTGACCACCTCGCACGGCAAGGCCGCGTCGGCCTTGCTGCCGGCGTGCTCCGGGGCGCACAGATCGCCGCTCGGTGCCTTCTTGCCGTCGTACAGGATGACCGCCATCAGCTGCCCCTCACCGCCGCCGGCCGCGATCTCCACCTGTGTGTACGCGGCCATCAGCTGGCTGCCCGGCTCCAGGCGGTGCTTGCGGGAGTACACGGTCTTGTCGTCGCTGAGGCCGTCCACCTTCGTGACCGTGTGGCCGGGCGGCACGGCGGCCTTCAGTACCGCGGCCATCGCGCGGCCGTGCACGGGCCCCGCGTGGGCGCTCGGCGGCGGGGCCGGCGCGGTGGTCGCCGGCGCCGGCTGGGCGGCGGTCGTCTCGGTGGCCGGGCCGGCGTCCGGTGCCGGGGCCGCCTGCCATCCGGCGACCGCCGGAGTGGCCAGCACGCCCGCGACCGCCACGGCCACGGCGCTGGAGCCGGCCACGCGCAGCCGGTTGCGCCGCGCGGTGGTCCGGCGGGCGATGGCCAGCGCCGCGGCGCCGTCTCGAAGCGGGGGCGCGGGCTCGTCCAACGCCAGCTCGCAGATCGTCCTTACCTCGTTCACTGCCGCCCTCCAAGCGGTCGCTTCAGGTCGTCGAGCGCCCCGCCCAGCACCTGCCGCAGGTCGGCCAGGCCGTCCGCGGTCTGGCTCTTCACGGTGCCGGCGGAACAACCGAGGATGTCGGCCACCTGCTCCACGGACAGGTCGGCCCAGAACCGGAGCACGAGCACCGCGCGGCGCCGCTTCGGCAGCCGGGCCAGCGCGGTGCGCAGCACGACCCGCTCGTCGGGCCGCCCCTGGTCTGGCGCGACCGCGTCCAGGTCCGCGCTGCCGGGCACCGTGGCGTGCTCGCGCCGCCAGGGCCGCCGCCGCTCGTCCAGGAACGCGCGCACCAGGACCCGCCGGGTGTACTGGTCGAGCACGTCGTGCCGCTCGATCCGGTGCCACGCCTGGTAGAGCTTGGTGAACGCGGTCTGGGTCAGGTCTTCCGCGAGGTGCCAGTCACCGCACAGCAGGTACGCGGTGTTGCGTAGCTGGTTGGCGTGCGCCGCGTAGTAGGCGACGAAGTCGTCCTCGTGCCCGCCGCGCCCCAGTAGTCCCACAACCACGCCCTCCCGTCCTCCTCGGTCGGGTAAGACACGTAGCCAACCACCGATCCGGTTGGTCGGGCCAGCCGATCAGGCCGACTGGCGCACGATCAGGGACGGACTGAAGATGACAGACCTGGGGGTACGGCGCGGATCGCGCAGCGTCGCGAGCAGCAGCTGGGCCATCTCGCCGGCCATCTCCTCGACCGGCTGGCGGATGGTGGTGAGCGGCGGGCGGGCGTCGAGGGCGGCGCTGCTGTCGTCGAAGCCCACCACGGCCACGTCCTGCGGCACCCGGCGGCCGAGCTCCCGCAGCGTGCGCACCGCGCCCTCGGCCATCAGGTCGTTGGCGACGAAGAGGCCGTCTACCTCGGGGTGCCGCTCGATCAGCCGGCGGGAGGCCGACTCGCCGCTCGCCCGGGTGAAGTCACCCGCCAGGTAGGGGACGTCACCGCCCGCCGCCGCCCGGAAGCCGGCGAGCCGCTCGCGGCCGGGCGGGATGTCCTGCGGGCCGCAGATCGTCGCCAGGTGACGGCGGCCCAGGGCGAGCAGGTGCTCGGCGGCGATACGGGCGCCGGCCTGCTGGTCGACGTCGACGAAGCTGTGCGGCACCGGGCGGGCCGGGCGGGCGGAGAGCACCGCCGGCACATGCATGTCGTGCAGCTGGCGGGGCAGCGGATCGGCGCTGTGATTGGAGATCAGCAGCACACCGTCGACGTGGCCCTGCCGCAGGTACCGCAGCACGAGGTGGTGCCCCGGCGGGTCGGCCGGGATGATCACGAGGTGGATGCCCTCGGGGCGGAGCACCTCCTGTGCGCCGGCGGTGACCCGGCCGACATACGGATCCGTGAAGAGCCGGTTGAGGAAAGCACCCTGGCCCGGCGGCTCGGAGATGACCAGCGCCACCGAGTCGGTGCGGCGGGTCACGAGCGAGCGGGCGGCGAGGTTGGGCACGTAGCCGATCTCCGCGATGGCGCGCTCGACGGCCGCCCGGATGCGCGGGTCCACAGTGGGCACCGCGTTGATGACCCGGGAAACGGTGGCCCGCGACACGCCCGCCGCGACAGCCACCTCCTCCAGCGTGGGGCGTCCCGCCGGCCCGTCGCCGGGCCGGCGGGACTGTTCGTCCGTCACGGCGTCCCGTTGACTCCGCACTTGATGATCGGCCGGATGCAGTCGCGCACCCGCCGTTCCAGCTCGGCCACCGGCCAGGCGTTGAAGAAGTCACCGTGCATGGTGAACCCTCGGCCGGACGAGAGGCGGAAGCGGGACGGGTCGCCGTTTGCCGGGTAGCGGAGCACCTGGCGGAGCTTCGGCACCGGCACCGGGTGGGTGGACGGGCAGTTGCCGGCGACCGGGTAGGCCATGTGGCTCTTGTGGTCGGCCGAGTCGAGGTCGCGCCCGTTCCAGCACTGCGGGAAGTCCAGATAGGACTCGATCATGCTGCCCGCCGGGCAGGTAAGGAAGTCCTTGGACGCGCCGGCCTCGTTGTGGTGCAGGCACGACCACCGGGAGATGGTGGTCGCGTCGGGCGCGGTCGCCTTGGCGTTGCCGGCCACGATCCGCAGGCCCAGCGGGAACGGCTGGATGCGGGCGATGACGTCGTTGTTCACGCCCTCGCCGAGGTAGTAGAAGATGCCGGTGACCGGCTCGACCGGCTGGTCGTTCACATAGAACGTGGGCACCCAGTACGAGGAGGTGTCCACGGCGGGGTTGCAGTTGCTGGCACCGTTCAACAGGTCGGAGACATCGCTGTAGGCATCGGTGACCCGGCTGCCGAAGAAGCTGTGCATGTGTGAGGCGCCGGGCAGGTTCGGGAAGACGATCGGGTCGTCCGGCAGCCGGTGACTGAACGGACAGTCGGCGAGAAACTCGGACACCCGCACGATCGGGCCGGACGGCGGCGGTGGCGGGGCGGCGCCGCCGGCGCCGTACACCTGGAACTCCCACAGCGAGACTCCCCACGCGGTGGCACGGGCGGTGGAGTTGAGCCGCACGTACCGCCCCGAGCCGGAGACGGTGAGATCCTGCACGCCACCGGTGCCGTTGGTGGTCGTGTGTACCGTGCTCCAGCTGCTGCCGTTGGCCGACGTCTGGATGGTGAACGCGCGGGAGTAGGCGCCCTCCCAGTTGAGCACCACCCGGCTGACGGTCGCGGCGGCACCGAGGTCGACCTGGATCCACTGTGGATCCGAGAACGCGCTCGACCAGCGGGTGCCGTTGTTTCCGTCCACCACGGCGGAGGCGGGCGTGCCGGCGTTTTCCGTCGAGGAGGCGGTGACGGTGCGCCCCTGCGAGATCAACGGGTCGGCCGCGTCAGCCCGCGACCCGTTGACGACGATGTATCCGGTGAGCAGTGCGAGGAAGGCGACAGCGAGCGTGCCCTTCCTGCATCCAGCGGCTTGCATTGTCACTCCTACTGGTAGACACGGACGTAGTCGACGTACATGCGGGACGGGAACGGCGTTGTGCCGTCGACCGGGCCGGGGAAGTCGCCACCGACGGCGAGGTTGAGGATCACGTAGAACGGGTGGTCGAAGACCCACGGGCCGCGCGTCGACTCCACTGTGGCCTTGCTGGCGACGAAGACCGGGTTGCCGTCGAGTTTGAAGGTCATGCCCTTGCTGTCCCACTCGACCGACCACACGTGGAAGGCCGCGGAGAGGTCCGCGCCGCCCGGCACCGTGTACTTCTGGCCGTAGCCGGCGCCGCCGTTGTAGGCGGGCGCGTGCAGCGTCGAGTAGCCCTCGAGGGTGTTGCGGCCGAGGACCTCCATGATGTCGATCTCGCCGTTGTACGGCCACGGACGGCCGGTGAGGAAGTCCGCGCCCATCATCCAGAACGCCGGCCAGAGGCCGTTGCCCTTGGGCACCCGCACCCGGGCCTCGATCCGTCCGTACTGGACGTGGAACTTGTTGCCGGTGTTCATCCGGTGCGAGGTGTACTCCCGCCCGCCGGCGGCCTCGCGGCGCGCCTCGATGACCAGCGAGCCGGTGCCGTCCATCTGCACGTTGTTGTTGTTCGTGTAGTACTGCACCTCGTTGTTCTGGCCCGTGCCCGGGTCGATCGTCCACTTCGCCGGGTCCGGCTTGCTGCCCGCGGCGCCGTTGAACTCGTCGCTCCACACCAGACGGTTGGCGGGGAAGGTCGGGTCGGCGGGCCGCGCCGGTGGTGCGGTCGGGTTGCCACCGGTGCCGTAGACCTGGAACTCCCAGAGTGAGTACCCGTACGGCGTGCCCCGGGCGGTGCCGTACATGCGCACGTAGCGGCCGGTGCCGGTGACGTCGAGCGTCTCCTTGAAGCCGCGCCCGGTCGTCGTGGAGTAGATGCTCGTCCAGGTGCTCGCGTTCGACGACACCTGGATCTGGTACGCCGACGCGTACGCCGGGTCCCACTGGAGCACGACCTGGCGGATCGTGGCGGTGGCGCCCAGGTCGACGTAGATCCAGCCGGGGTCGACCCAGCCGGCCGGATTGGCGGTCGCCCAGCGGCTCGCCGGGTCCATGTCGAACGCGCGCGCCGGCACGCACTCCCAGCAGGTGCCGTCGTGCTGGTTGGAGGAGGCGAAGGCCGGCTTGTTGTACGACAGCAGCACCGAGTCACCCGGTGGCGGGCTCGTCGGCGGGGTGGTCGGCGGAGTGGTGGGCGGCGGCGTCGGTGTACCCGTGTGCACCTGGAACTCCCACAGCGAGACGCCGTACGGCGTGGCGCGCGCGGTGGTGACGACCCGCACGTACCGCCCGGTGCCGCTCAGTGCCAGCGCCTGCGTGCCACCGGTGCCGGTGGTGGTCGAGTAGACGGTGGTCCACGTCGATGCGGTGCTGGAGACCTGGACCTGGAACGCGGTCGCGTACGCCGCCTCCCAGTGGAGCGTGACGCCGCAGATCGGGTAGTTGGCGCCGAGGTCGACCTGGATCCACTGTGGATCGGACGCGGCGCTCGACCAACGGGTGCCGGTGTTGCCGTCCACGGCGCTGGCGGCGGGGAAGCCGGCGTTCTGTGTCGAGGAGGCGGTGGCCGGGCGCCCCTGCGCGGCATTCGCGGTGCCGCAGGCGGACGTGCCCGTGTCGCCGTAGACCTGGAACTCCCAGAGCGAGACGCCCCAGGCGGTGGCGCGGGCGGTGGAGTTGAGCCGCACGTAGCGGCCGGTGCCGGTAACGGCGATGTTCTGGACGCCGCCGGTGCCGGCGGCCGTCGTGTGGACGGTGGTCCAGGTGGTCGCGTCAATCGAGGTCTGGATCGTGAACGCGCGGGAGTACGCGCCCTCCCAGTTGAGCACGACCCGGGTGAGCGGCACGGCGGCGCCGAGGTCGACCTGGATCCACTGCGGGTCGCTGAACGCACTCGACCAGCGGGTGCCCGTGCTGCCGTCGACGGCGGCGGAAGCGGGGTAGGCGGCGGACTCGGTGGACGACGCCATGGCAGGCCGCCCTTGCGAGAGCAGCGTTTCGGCCGCCGCGGCCGAGGACGCCGCCACGACGACGTAGCCGCCGAGCAGCGCGACAAGGGCGGCGATCAGAGTGGCGAGGCCGCGGCGGGGGACGCCGCGAGAGGATGCGCCGGGCGGTGGGGTGGCCCGATCCATCGGGTTCTCCTTCGGGTGGTGTGCAGCTGTGTAGTTGTCGCAACATGTGCCACGCCGATAAGAGAGCGCTCTCCTGACGCTACTGTGACCCCTTCATGGCCAGGTGTCAATGCCTCGATGCGTTTTCGCAGGTAGTGGACGCGTCGACGCGACGCGCACTTCGGGCAGATCAAACCGTTGTACGCCTTACAGAAATGTCTAAGCGGCATCCGAGGAGAGCGCTCCCCAGGCCGGTGCGGTATAACGGGACACGTGCGCGTTGTCCGTCGGGCGGTTCCGTTCGCGATGGTGCTCGCGGTCGTACTGGGGTGCGGCGACCCGCGCGAGCCCGCCCCTCAGGCCGCGGCGCCGGTGACCGCCGCGCCCGCCACCGGGTTCAGCGTCACCGACACCGCCTGGCTCCAGCTGGCGATCGCGATGGACGAGCGCGCGCTCAAGGTGCTCGACCTGATGCTCGCCCGTACGGCTGATCCGGCACTCAAGGATCTGGCCCGCCGCCTGGCGACCGAGCACCGCGACGAGCTCGCCAGGCTGGAGGCCCTGCACGCGCGCTCCGGTGGTCCCGCCACCAACCCGCACGAGGGGCACGACATGCCGGGCATGGCCACCGCCCAGACGGTCGCCGCGCTGGAGCGCGCGACAGCCGGCGACGCGGCGTACATCTTCACGACGGCGATGCGCGCGCACATCGACCAGTCGATCCGGCTCGCCCAGGCGGAGCAGAAGTCTGGCACGGAGCCGGCGGCGAAGGCCCTCGCCGCCGACATCGAACGCTCCCGCACCGCCCAACGTGGACGGTTGGACGCGCTCTAACCGGAGTTCATCGCGTCCAGGGCGCTCTGCTGCCGCGCGGCGTCGGTCGTGTCGAGTGGGCCGGCCCAGCGCAACCCGTACTGGTCCAAGGCGTTGCGGTCGCGGGCGTACGCGGTGTCCGCCTGGCGGGTCAGGTACGCGGTGTACGGGCGGTCGGCGAGCACGGCGTTGAGGGCACGCAGGCCGCGCACGTAGATGCCTTTGAAGGACGGGCCGTCCGCACCGCAGTTGCCGCTCTCACACGGGTCGGCCAGGACGCCGCCCGGGTTGAGGGTGCCGTTCGTCGTGGAGGCGCCGGCCATCCGGCGTGCGGCGGTCAGCAGGGTGGCGTCGCCTGTCGCGCGGTGCAGCTCGACCAGGCCGGCGAGCGGGACGCCCTGGTTGTACGACCAGACGGGCTGGCCGTTGTTGCGGCACGTGGACAGGTCGATGCCGTCGTTGACGAGGCCGGCCGCGTTGAGCATCCCGGTGCCTTGGAACCATTGCCATTCGGCGCGGGCCCGCTGAAGGTAGACGGTGTCGCCCGGGATGCGGTTGTGCAGCGCGGCGTTGAGCTGTAGGTAGAGGCTATTGGAGATGGCGTTCTTGTACGTGCGCGCGGTGCTCCACCAGACGCCACCGCCGCAGGTGCCGTCCCAGTAGCGGTGCATGTGCTCGGCGTCCGCCCGCGCGGTGGCGAGATAGCGGCTGTCGCCGGTCAGGTCGTACGCGGCGACCCAGGCCAGACCCCACCAGCCGGTGTCGTCGATGTAGTCGTTGGTGAAGTTGCCCCAGTGCGCGCCGAGGTTGCGGTCGTAGGTGTTGGCGATCGCGTACCGGTAGCTGATCATCCCGGTGATGCGGATGTTGTCGACGAGCGCGGTGAGCGCGTTGGCCGAGTTCCACCAGCCGGTCGTGGCGAAGAGGCCGGTGCCCCTGTCGTAGAACATCATCAGTGCGGTGGCGGCGGCGGTGCGGCGGTTTCCCGCGTTCCACGTCGTGCGCGCCCACGGGGTGCACGCGATCTCCGGGCGGTCGCCGGCCTTGCCGCAGGCGCGCAGCGCGCCGACACCTTGCGTGGCCCAATCGTCCACGTTGAACATCAGCGTGCGCCAGCCGCGCTGGCCGGCCGGGATCGTGGTGACGCCGAGCCGGCTGCCGGACGCCCAGGTGCGCCCGCCGTCGAACGAGCGGTCGAGCCACACCTCGTCGCCCGCGTTTCCGTTCTCGATGGAGGCCCAACCCATCGCGTCGGTGTCGTTGAAGTGCGACACGATGCGACGGCCGTGGACGGTGGCGCTGACCGGCTGGCGGTCGGCGGGCGACAGCGCGGGGTCGCGGCCGTCGCAGTAGCGGTTGCAGATCGTCGCCGCCGCGGCGGGCCCGGCGAAGGCCGCTTGGGCCACCAGGACGAGGGCGGCTGTGAGAGCGCTCCCCAACACACTAGAACGATAACTATGAATAAAGTTAAATGTCAACGTTGTCTGGCGGCACGGAAGGCGGCATGGAAGGCGGCGTGGAGCGAGGCGTGGCGAGCAGCCGCCGCACCCAGTCGCGATCCTCGTCGAGGCGGGGCGGGGCCAGGTGGTAGGCGGCTGGGGTCGCGCTCAGGCCGATCGGGTTGGCGACCTGGCGGACCGGGCGCTCACGGCGCTCGTCGGGCACCTCCACCACCGGCGACAGACCCAACCCGGCGGCGAGGTCGAACGCGCCGGCCAAGTCGTTGATCGGTCCACACGGGACCCCGGCAACGGTCAGAGCGGCATACCAGTCGGCGGCGGTACCAGATGAAAACGAAGCGGAGAGTGCCTCGCCCAGCGGCGCTCGCGCCGCGACCCGGCCGGCGTTGGTCTTGAAGCGCGGATCGGCGGCGAGGTCCGGGCGGTCGAGCACGGCGCAGAGCGCGGCGAACTGGCGGTCGTTGCCCACCGCGACGACAAGCGGCCGGTCGGCGGTCGCGAAGACCTCGTAGGGCGCGATGCTCGGATGCCGGTTGCCCATCGGCGCGGGCACCACACCGGCGGCGACGTATCCGGAAGCGTGGTTGGTGAGCGCTGAAAGCAGCGACGACAGCAGCGAGACCTCGACCCGCTGCCCCTCGCCGGTGCGGTCGCGGTGGCGCAGCGCGGCGAGTATGCCGAGGGCGGCGTGCAGGCCGGTGATCACGTCGACCAGCGCCACCCCGGTCTTCATGGGCGGGCCGTCCGGCTCACCGGTGACGCTCATCAGGCCGCCGACCGCCTGGGCGAGCAGGTCGTAGCCGGGCAGCGCGGCGCCCTCCCCCGCGCCGAAGCCGGTCACCGAGCAGTAGACGAGGCCCGGGTTGTGCGCGCGCAGCCGCTCGTAGCCGAGGCCGAAGCGGGCCATCGTGCCGGGCCGCAGGTTTTCCACCAGCACGTCCGCGCGGAGTGCCAGCTCGCGCGCTGTCGCGGCGTCCTCCTCCGCGGCGAGGTCGAGCGCGACGGAACGCTTGTTGCGGTTGACCGCGAGGAAGTAGGTGGCCTCGCCGTCCGCGTACGGCGGGCCCCACGAGCGGACGTCGTCGCCGGTGCCCGGGCGCTCCACCTTGACCACGTCGGCGCCGAGGTCGGCGAGGAGCATGGTGGCGTACGGGCCGGCGAGCACCCGGCTGAAGTCGGCGACGAGCAGGCCGGACAGGGATCCCACACCCCTACCCTGCCAGGGCCGTGCCCGCCTTGGTCATCGCGTGCTCCATCAGCGTGATCAGCACGTTTTTGCCGGAGGAGGTCTCCCGCGCGTCGCAGAGCAGCAGCGGCACGTCGGGGTCGAGGTTGAGGGCGAGCTTGACGTCTTCGGCGGTGTACCGGGGCGCGCCGTCGAAGCAGTTGACCGCCACGATGAACGGGGTGCCCCGCCCCTCGAAGTAGTCGATCGACGGGAAACTCTCCGCGAGGCGGCGCGTGTCGGCCAGCACGACGGCGCCCACCGCGCCCATCGACAGCTCGTCCCACACGAACCAGAAGCGGTCCTGCCCCGGCGTACCGAACAGGTAGAGCACGACCTCGTCGGAGATGGTGATGCGCCCGAAGTCCATGGCCACGGTGGTGGTGGTCTTCGCTTCCACGCCGGAGGTGTCGTCGACACCCACGCTGGCCTCGGTGATCACCTCCTCGGTGCGCATCGGGCGGATCTCGCTGACCGCGCCGACGAGGGTGGTCTTGCCGACTCCGAAACCGCCGGCGATCAACACCTTGATCGCCATCGGGATATCCGCGTCCGTCGTCTCCTCAGAGAGAGCGGAGCCCATTGATCACCGCCTTGAAGATCCGCTCAGGGGGCATGTGCGCGGCCGGCTGGGGCTCACGGGCCAGGATGTACCCCTTGTCCAGCAGGTCGCCGAGCAGCACGCGCACGATCCCGAGCGGGAGCGTGAGGTGGCCGGCGATCTCCGCGACGGACAGCGGCCGCTGGGCCAGTCGCATTATGGTGACGTGCTCGGGCTGAAGCCCGGCCGCGATCGACGGGACCGAGCGCGTGGCCACCACCAGCGAGATCAGGTCGAACTCGCCCCGCGCGGGTGCGGTGCGGCCTCGGGTCATCGCGTACGGGCGCACGACCGGGCCGGCCTCGTCGTCGTGCCAGACCTCTTCGTCGGGTCCCGGTGTCAGGGCGTCCAAGCGTCACCTCCCGTCGTGCGGGCTCACGGCGGACCGCGAGGGTGTGGTGAGGAACTGGCCGACGCGCGTCACGAGCATCGCCATCTCGTACGCGACGAGCCCGACGTCGGCGTCTTCCGTGCCGAGCACCGCCAGGTTGGCGCGCTGGCCCGCGGCGGTCACGAAGAGGAAGAGGGTGTCCATCTCCACGATGGTCTGCCGCACGCTGCCGCCCTTGAACTGGCGGCCGGCGCCCCGGGCCAGGCTCTGGAAACCGGACGCGACGGCCGCGAGATGCTCGGCGTCCTCGCGGCTCAGATCACGCGACGCGGCGATGAGCAGGCCGTCCGCGGACAGCACCACGGCCTGCTTGACCTCGTCGACCCGCTCGACCAGGTCGTCCAGCAACCAAGCCAGGTCACTGACGGAGCTTGCCGTCTGGGCCACTTGTGGACCTCTTTCTGCGCTGAACGTGGCGAGCGGGGGTTATGCGGAAGGCTCGGTGTCGCCGGTCGGCGCCGACCGGTCGGGCTCGGCCGGCCGCGGCGGCTGCTCCGCGCCGAGCCGCCGCTCCGCCTCGGCACGACCGCGCCGCGTGGCCGACTGGTAGGACGACATCATGTTGCGGGTCTGCTCAGGAGTACGCGGCGCCGGCGCCGGCGGTTGATCGGGGGCGGGCGATGTCTCCCGCAGCGGCGCGGCGATGCTCGCCTGGCGTACGCGCCACGGCAGCCCGGACGGGGTAAGGGTGACCGCGTCACGGGGCGGCTCGGGATGGGCGCTGCCGTTGGTCGGCACGGGCGGCTGGCCCGCGGTGGGCAGCTCGGTCTCCACTAGCCGCTCCGGTGGGGTGACCCGGGCACGGGCGATCACCGGCGCGGGTGAGACCGGCGCCTCCGGTGTTGCCTCGGCGGTGGCCCGCAGCGACTGGTAGGCACGCAGCCGCCGGTCTTTCTCGGCGACCTCCGCCGTCTCGGGCTCGGCACCTGCCGGCGGCTCCTCGTCCGCCTGGTCGGTGACGACGAGCGCGGACGGGATCAGCACGATCGCCATCGTGCCGCCGTACGGCGAGCGGCGCAGGCGCACGTCGATGCCGTGGCGCTCCGCCAGCCGGCCCACCACGTACAGGCCGAGACGCGCGGTGCTCGACAGGTTGAACTCCGGAGGGTTGCTCACCAGGTCGTTCGCCGCGTCGAGCTCCAGCTCGCTCATGCCCAGGCCGCGGTCTTCGATCTCCACGACGAAGCCGTTGGCCACCTTCTGCCCGCCGACGTTGACCATCGTGTACGGCGGGGAGAACGAGGCGGCGTTTTCGATCAGCTCGGCGAGCAGGTGGATCACGTCGCTGACCGCCCGGCCGGAGAGCGACGCCATGTCGATCGGCAGCACCGAGACCCGCGTGTAGTCCTCCACCTCGGCGACCGCGCCCCGAACCACGTCGACGAACGGCACCGGGTTGCGCCACCGGCGGCCCGGCACGGCGCCGGAGAGCACGATGAGGTTTTCCGCGTTGCGCCGCATGCGGGTGGCGAGGTGGTCGACCTTGAAGAGGTCGGCGAGCTCGTGCGCGTCGGTCTCCCGCCGCTCGATCTCGTCGAGCACCTTGAGCTGGCGGTGGACCAGCGCCTGGTTGCGCCGGGCCAGGCCGAGGAAGAGGTCGCGGACGCCGTGGCGCAGCTCGGCCTGGTCGACGGCGGCCCGGATGGCGGTCTCCTGGACCGCGTTGATCGCCTGACCGACCTGGCCGATCTCGTCGTTGCCGAACGTGAGTGGTGGCGACTCGGCAGCCACGTCGACCTTCTCACCCTCGCGCAGGCGCTCGACGACGCCAGGCAGGCGGGTGTTGGCCAGATCCCACGCCGCCGTGCGGAGCCGCTCCAGCTGCCGCACCAGCGCCCGCGCCGTCGTAATCGACACGATGATCGACGCGATGACGGCGAGCAGGCCGAGACCACCGGCCAGGACGAGCCGCACGACCACGGCGATCGCGACGGGCATGGCCCGGTCGACGATGTCGTCGCCGCTGGTCACGATCATTTCCTGATACTCGGCCAGGACCGAGTCCGTCACCGCGTCCCACTCGGCCGGGGAGACCGGCAGCGACGCGCTCGTGCCGTTGGTCCGGACCAGGCGGTCTTCCATGGCGCGCAGGGTGTTGAACGCCGACCCACCGACCGTCTCGTCGTAGCTGGCCCGGTATTCGTCGGGCAGCCCCGACGCGGCCAGGTCGGCGTAGAAGCGCTGGGCGCCGACGAACTGGACGAGCTCCTGGTGCTCGCCAGCGGCGAACCGTCCGGTGGCCAGCACACCCGCGACCCACGCGTCTTCCTGCGACAGGAGCTCTCGGGCCCGAACCAGCTCGATGAGCGCCCGGACGTCCTTTGCGATCTCTTTGTCGTCGAGGGTGGCCAGCGAGTCGTAGGCGGCGAATATCGCGCTGAGCACGTCGGTGAACGCCGTCGCGGCCGGCTCACGCGCCACGGTGCGCCGGTCGATGGCATCGCGGGCACCGCCGAGCTCGGCGAGCTGGCGGTAAACCTCGTCGATGTCCTTTTCCAGCTCGTCACTGCCGAGGGCCCCGACGCTGCTGTCGCGGGCGCTCGCCTCGAAGGCGGCGCGAGCCTCGTCGGTGCGGGCTCGCTGGGCGGCCAGTGCCTCCCGCTGCGGCGTGCCGGGGTCGGCCAGGTAGACGAGGGAGAGCCGGCGCTCCTTTTGCAGCTCAGGGATGAGCGCGTCACCCGGTTGAGCGACCTTGCTGTCCAGCGTGCTGACCGAGAGGAGGTTCAACCCCTCTCGCAGCGTGACGTAAGCGGCGAACGCCCACAGCGCGAAAAGCGAGAGGAGCAGAGCAACAATCTTGGTCCGCACGTTTGAGCTGCGGAATCTCATCGCACCAGTCCCAACCGCCGGCGAGGGTGACAGACCCCGGGCACCCTAGCAATGTCGCGAGCGTCCCCTCAAGCCTCGGATGTCTACATCGGACCGACCAGGAATCCCATCAGTGATCATGAAAAGTGGCATTGTGCCTGGTGCAAGGCGGCCAGCATCGCCGCGCGGATGATCACCTTCGGCGAATAGAGATCTTTGTCGTGCCACATCGGCGGATCACCCGATGTGTCGACGGAACCGGTTCGGATCGAATGTAAAAGCAGCGGATAGCCACGGGCGACGGCCTGTGCGGACAGGCCGTCCGGACGGGTCAGCAAAATGCGCGTCGCGTACGCGGTTTCCTCGTCGGTGCCCTGCCAGAGGCCCCAAGAGCCGTCCGGCCGTTGGGTGGTGACCGCCCACTCGACAGCTTTCTCGACCGCTGCCCGCGCGGCCGGCCCCGCGCCAAACCGGTCCAAAGCCAACGCGCAGCAGGCGGTGGCGTAGAAAGGCGATGCGTGCCAGCGGTCCTGCCACGATCCGTCGGGACTTTGCCGCGCCACAAGCCACGCGGTGAGCCGTTCGACTGCGTCGATGTAACGATCCGGATGGTCCGGACGTCCGGCCAGATAGTGACCAAAAGCCTCCAACACATGTGCGTTGACGCTGACCGACTCACCATCCTCGCCACGCCACGTGCAGAAGTGACTCTCGGTCTCGTACGCCCAGAGGCTCACCGGCTCCCGGCGGGCGCCAAGCTGGATCAACGCGGACAGCGCCACCGAGGTCGTGTCCGCGTCCTGCGGCAGCCCCGGTGCGGCCGGCGCGCCGGCCGCACCGACGGCGGCGCTGAGCTCGACGATCAGCGAGGTCGGCACGGAGAGCGGGATGCCCGCCTCGGCGAGCCAGTTGAGCGCCCAGGCACGCTCGAACACGGTGATTGGCGCCGCGCACGGCACCGGTCCACCGTGGTGCCGAGCGACCGCCTCCAGATAGCGCCGGGCCGGGCTTGACCCGTCACGGTCGCGCAGCCAGGCGGCGGTCGCCGCGGGCGAGGCGCCGACAAGTCCGAGCCCGTCCGGGAAGGCCGCCGTCCTCGCCAGCGGGCCGACGACCTCCCAGGCGTGCGACAACTTCTCCGGTACGGTCCGGCCCATCGCCAGTACGGCCCGGACACCCGCGAGGGCGGCGCCGTCGATCTGCGCGAACGGTGGCAGCCGGTTTCGGCCGGACCGCGCGAGGTGGCCGTTGATCGACTCGATGAGCGCGGGCACGATCAGCTCGATCGCCGGCGTGTCGGGCACGAGCGGTACGCCGCGAAGCCAGCCGGCGAGGACGGAAAGGCCCCGCTCCGCGGCGGCTTGGACGGCTGCGCCCTCGTCCGCCGCGGCGAGCAGGGCATCGATGGCGCTGAGGGTGGGCACCAGGGCGTACCCGTCCGGGCCACCCCAGCCGCCGTCCGCACGCTGGCTGGCCAGCAGGTAGTCGATCCGTGACCGGTGCCCGTCGAGCCAGGGCGCGAGGGCGGCGACCCGTCCGGTCTCGTAGACGGACGGACTCACCCGCCCCCAGGGGTCGAGCCGGAGCCCGGCGACGAGCTCACGCGCCGCCGCGGCCACGTCGACCGGCGCCGCGGTGACCTCGATCGTCACAGCGCACCCCAGTAGTCGGTGACGCCGTAGAACCCGAAACAGAAGTCCATCTGCCGCTCCATGTAGTCGGACAGAGCGGGCTGACGGTCCCGCACGGCATCGAGGTGCCGGCGGGCCTCGGCAGCGAGAGTGTGCGCGCGCTGAGCGACATCTGTCCTGTCGAGACCGAGCATCAACGCGTTGAGGTCACCCCACTTGACGTCCCGCTCGTACGTAGCCAGATCGTTGAGCAGCCGGATCACGCGCTGCACGGCCCAGCTTGCCACTCGAACGTCATCGATGTCCACAACGGACGGAGGTGGACCGGCGTGGATCCAGTGCGCCACGAATACGAACGAGAACCCCAAGTTGTCGGCGTTCGCGAGATACTCCTCAAAGGACGGCCGGGACGCGTCGGGTGCCTTCCATTGGTGCTCCCGCACCATCCCGTCGAGCATCCGGCGCAGCTCGTCGCGCCAGACCGGGTCGAGCACCGCGAACGCCTCCGCCCCGGCGAGCTCGCCGCGGATCTCCGCGAGGAGGGCGCCCAGCTCGTCGTCCGGCTCGGGTGCGGCGCCGCCCGCCACGGCCAGGCACCGGCGCGCGATCGCGGTGGCCTCCGCTGCCGAGGTCGCTACGTAGTCGACCTGCCAGTCGAGGGCGAAGCACCACAACGTGGCCGCGTTCGCCATCCGCTGCTGTCCACTGTCGAGCGACGGCCCGCTGAACGCGGTGGCGAGAGACAGCGTGCTGTACAGCGTGGCGTCGAAGGGCTTCGCCGAGAACAGTGACGGGTACGCCTCGACCCACCGGAGCATCTCGCGTTGCGTCTGGCCGGCCACGGCGCAGATCCGCCCGCTCTCCGCGGACGGGCGCACCTACGCCGCCAGCCGGCGCTGTACCGGCGTGAGGGTCATCGCGATGCCCGGACCGGGGCGGAACGACGCCGCCACCACCGGCTCGGGGATCGTCGTGCTGAGCAGCCGCGGCCGAAACCGACGCAACACGCTAGCCACGATCATCAGCGCCTTCACCAGGAAGAAGTACTTGCCGATGCACTGATGGGGCCCGCCACCGAACGGGAAGTACGCGTACCGGTGCAGGCGCGCGTGGCGCTCGGCGAGGAAGCGCTCGGGCTCGAAGTCTTCGGGTCGCTCCCAGAACCGCTCCAGCCGGTGCGTCACCAAGGGGGTGACGAGGACCGTGGAGCCGCCGCGGATCCGCACGCCATCGATCACGTCGGTGCGCAGCACGTGACGCGGGAACACCCAGGCGGCCGGGTACAGGCGCAGCAGCTCGTCGAGCACCGCCTGCGTGTAGCGCAGGCCGCCGACGTGCGCGCCCCGGATCGGCCCGCCGCCGACCACGCGGTCCACCTCGTCGTACACCCGCACCGCGATCCGCGGGTGCGCCTGGAGCACGGGGAAGAGCCAGGTCATCATCACCGAGGTCGTCTCGTTGGCGGTAACGAACATCGAGACGAGGTCGTCCCGCACCTGCCGCTCGGTCAGCTCCCGCCCGTCCGGGCCATGCGCCCGGGAGAGCAGCGAGATGATGTCGTCACCGTCGTCCGGCTGGCTGCGGGCCTGGCGCACCAGCGGGGTCATCACCTCGTCGACCGTGCGCACCGCCTGGCGAAAGGCGCGGTCACCGGGCAACGGGACGGTCATCGACGTGATGCCCAGCGACATCCGCAGGACCACGGAGGTGCCGATCGTGTCCACCGCGTCGACCACCCGCTTCGCGTCCACGGCCGAGATGCGGCCGGCGAAGAGGACGTCGACGGCCGTACGCGAGACGATCCGGCTCATCTCCTGGGCGGCGTCGACGGTCTCGCCCGCGGTCGCGACGCGCGCCAGGTCGTCGACTGCGTCCTCGACCGCCACGGCGATGCGGTCCATCAACGACTCCACGTACTTTGCCGTGAATACCGGCTGAAGGATCCGGCGACTCCACTCCCAGGACGCTCCCTCGCCGAGGATGCCGTCGCCGAACAGGCCACGCAGGGGCCGCCAGAACCGGCCACCCCTGGTGTAGTTGTCGGAGTTGGTGCGAAGCACGTGCTGCACGTGGTCCGGGTGGGTCAGCAGGTAGGGCCGGAACACGCCCAGATCCAGCCGGACGATCTCACCGTCCGCCTCCCGACCCACGTCTTTGAGGACGCTGAACGGATCTTTGACGAACCTGGGGAGGGTGCGGTGGACTGGGATGCGACGCGCTTTCCGGGCGCGCGCGGCATCGACTACTGACGACATGGTGGTGACCCCCTAAACCCCCCGTGACGCCCTGCACATCGAGGATCACTCAAAGCGATCTAGAAATGCCGCACGTGGAAGTTGTTTGAGCACTCACCCAAACATCAGACATTTCGGACCATCGATGCCTGTCGCGTTCTTGATCAGGGAGTTCGCGATGTGACATGCCGTCCGAAACGCCCGCCTAATCCCTGATCAACTCCCCTGTCGGCGCACCCGGGTCGGGCGTTCGCAGGCGGATGCCGCTCCAGCCCAGGGAGCTTTCGATGACCTCGTCTGGACGTCGGCGCGACGTGCGGCACGAAGCGCTCGATCGTGGGGTCTTCGGAAAAGTGGAGGACCTCGCCCGGCGCCGGGCGCACCTCAGAAGAGCCCTCGCACCCAGTTGAACGCGTCCATGACCCACTCGGTCTGGCGCAGGTAGGCGACGCCGACGCCGACCAGGAAGACCCCGGTGATCAGGTGGGCGACCCGGGCACCGCGCCGGGGGCGGCCGAGCTGGCGCTCGAGGACGATCTTGCCGACCAGCCGGCAGAGCGCGAAGAGCCCCGCGGCCACGCCGAGCGAGAGCACGAACGTGAGCACGGGGCTGGTCAGGTCTCCCGTGCGGGTAGAAATCGCCCAGATGCCCCAGCAGATGAACGCGACGAGCGCCCCGAAGACCGTCCACCCGCTGCCGATCCGCCACTGGCCGCGCTGGTATCCCTGCGGCGGCGCCCACCGCGGGTCGGGCCCCGGCTCCGGCCACCCGGTGCCGGTCGGCTCGTGCGCCGCCTGCGGTGCGGTCACCCTGGGCTGGACCTGGGCGACGCCCCGCTGGTACGGCTGTGGCGGGGGCGGTGCTGGTGGCATGTCCACCGTCCGCTCGGCCCATGGCTGGGTCTGGTCTGCCATGATCTCCTCCCCCCGACCGGATTCCCTCTCGTCCGAGGGTACTGACGGTGAGCGAGGCGACAAACCAGTCGCACAGGCTGCCGCCGATCAGTTACACAGAACGGATGACGGACGCCGATCTACCCCTCCGCACCGCCACACCGGACGACTTCCCGAAGGCCTCGGCGCTGCTGTTCGCCCTCTTCCACCGCGCCCTCGATCAAGAGGCGCAGGACCTCGACCGGCGCGTCTGGGAGGCGGACCGGGCGCTTGTCGTCACCGACGGGCCGGACGTGGTCGGCCACGCCGCCGCGCTCACGCGCGAGCTCACCGTCCCCGGCGCCGTACTGCCCGCGGCGCACGTCACCGGCGTCGGCGTCGCGCCCACCCACCGCAGGCGAGGGCTGCTCACCCGGCTGATGCACCGCCAGCTCCGGGACGTGCGCGACGCCGGGCGGGAGCCGATCGCCGTGCTGTGGGCGAGCGAGGCGCGGATCTACCCGCGGTTCGGCTACGGCCTCGCCTCCACGCGGCTCGAGCTCGCCATCGACAACCGGCAGGTCACGCTGCCGGCGGCCACCGCGCCGCCCCGGCTCCGCGCCGGGACACCGGCCGATCTCCTGCCCGAGCTGACCAAGGTGTACGACACGCTGCGCCCCGAGCGTCCGGGCTGGTCGAGCCGTGACGAGGCCGGCTGGGCCACGGTGGTCGCCGACCTCGCCATCTACCGCGAAGGTGCCACCGAGCGGCGCGCGGTCGTGCACGAGGGCGACGGCGGGATCGACGGGTACGCGATGTGGCGCACCAAGTCCGGCTGGACCAACACCGGCCCGAACGCCGAGGTGCACGTCACGGAGATCGCCGCCGCCAACCCCGTCGCGTACGCGGCACTGTGGCGCTTCCTGCTCGGCATCGACCTGGCCCGCCGGGTGATGTACGGGTTCGCGGCGGTCGACGACCCGCTGCTGCACATGGTCGACGACGCGCCGCGGCTCGACACGCACCTCTCGGACGGCCTTTGGGTGCGAGTGGTCGACCTGCCGGCGGCGCTCGCCGCCCGGCGGTACACGGCACCTTTCGACGTAGTCCTCGACGTGAGCGACCCGCTGCTGCCGGAGAACGCCGGCCGGTGGCGCGTCGCGGGCGGACCCGGCGGGGCGACCTGCGAGCGCACCGACGCCGCGGCCGACCTGGCCTGCGACATCGTGGACGTGGGCGCCGCTTACCTCGGCGGCACCTCGCTGGCCGCCCTCGCCGGTGCCGGGCGGGTACGTGAGCTGCGCCCCGGCGCGGTCAACGCGGCGAGCACCGCCTTCGGCTGGCACCGCATGCCGATCTCCCCAGAAGTTTTCTGAGGCGGGTACGGTCGACCGCATGGCGGAACCTGAGCGGAGGCGGCGCCGGCTGCGGCAGGGGCCGGCTGGGCGGCCCGCCCGCCCGCGGCCCCCGGACGACTACCGCGAGCCGACCGACCCGGACGCGGCGGCCTCCGCGGTGACGGCCGAGGTGCTCGACCCCGATCCGCCGGCCCGCGCCCCCGACGAGCGGGAGACCGAGCGCGGGCTGCGCGGCCTGGTCGGCTCCGGCTCGTCACAGGTGGGGATCAGCGCCGCGATGCGCGCCCGCGACGCGGCCCGGCCGACCGACGCCGACCTGGCCGAGGCACAGGAGCGGCTGGTGATCGTGCGGCGAAACTGGGTGCCTCGCGACGACCCACCTCGCGGCACGCGTTAGGGCAGCGGCGGCAGTTCGCGGCTGTCCTCGTACGCGGCGACCTGCTTGATCCGCCGCGCGTGCCGCTCGCTGCCGGAAAACGTGCTGGTCAAGAACGCCTCCACCAGCGCCGACGCCTCGTCGAGCGTGTGCTGGCGGGCACCGATCGACACGACGTTGGCGTCGTTGTGCTGGCGCGAGAGCTGAGCCGTCTCGATGTTCCACGCGAGGGCCGCGCGCACGCCGGCGACCTTGTTGGCGGCGATCTGCTCGCCGTTGCCGGAGCCGCCGATCACGATGCCGAGACTCCCCGGGTCGGCGACCACGCGGGCGCCGGTGTGCAGGCAGAACGCCGGGTAGTCGTCTTCGGGGTCGAATGCGTGCGGTCCGACGTCGACCGTCTCGTACCCCTGCTTGCCGAGGTAGTTGACGAGGTGCACCTTCAGCTCGTAGCCGGCGTGGTCGGATCCCAGGTAGACGCGCATGGGGGCAGTCTGTCAGGCGATCAGTGCGGCGCGGAGACCGGCCGCCACCTGGTCGGCCGCCGCGCCCGCCGCGTCGAAGAGCGCGAGCTTGCGCGCCCACCCGTGGTTGACGCCGAGGTAGCGGGCGACCACGCACGGCACGCCGGCCGCGACGAGTGCCTCCCCGTACCGCTCGCCCTCGTCGCGGAGCACGTCGTACTCCGCGGTGAGGATCAGCGCGGGCGGCAGGCCGGCCAGGTCGGCGGCGAGCGGCGCCACATCGGGGCTCTCCGACTTTCCCTCGTCTCCCAGGTACATCGCCCAGGAAAGCGCCATCGCGGTCGGATCGAGGCCGTAGTCGCCCATCTCGCGGTACGACTCGGAGGACATCGACGGGTCGATCGCGGGGTAGAGCAGCACCTGGTACGCCACCGGTGTCCCCGCGTCGCGGTGCCGCCGGGCGAGCACCGCGGCGAGCTGGCCGCCGGCGCTGTCGCCGCCGACCGCGACCCGGGTGACGTCCACCCCGGGGGCGACCCGGCGCAGCCAGGCCACGGCGGTCTCGGCGTCGTCGAGCGGGGCAGGCCACGGGTGCTCGGGCGCGAGCCGGTAGTCCACCGAGAGCACCGCGCACCCGGACCGATCGGCGATCCGCCGGCAGAGCCGGTCGACCGTCTCCACGCTCCCGATCGTCCAGCCGCCGCCGTGCAGGTAGAGCAGGACGGGCGCGCCCGGCACCGGGACGTAGAGCCGGCAGGGCACCCCGTCCGCGTCCACATCGGACACCTGGGCGAGCGGGATCGGCGGGCCGCACTCCTGGTCGACCGCGGCCTCCATCGCCGCCCGGGTGGCCCGCAGCTGGGCCATCGGGTCGGCGGGCACATGCTCCTGGGTGAGCCGCGGCCGCGCCGCCAGCGAGGCCGCCACCTGCGGGTGGAGCCTCATCTCAGCTGCGCCAGGACGAGGCCGCCGCGCGCCTTCGGCGTAAACCAGGTGCTCTTGCGGGGGAGCTTTTGCCGGGCCAGGTTGACCGAGACGAAGTCGTCGACGGTCACCGGCGCGATCAGGATGGCCAGCTCGGCCCGGCCGGCGTCGACCTCGCCGGCGAGCCAACCGGCCGGGTAGTCGCCGCCCACGTACGTGATCCGCTTGTCGCCCGGGTCGAGGCCGAGCGCGTCGCGCAGCACGACCCGCTCGACGAGCGCGTGGTCGAGGTTGTCCACCGCGCTCGCGCCCGGCGCCGGCGGCAGCGTGACCGCGTGCGTCGCGCCGCCCGAGTACAGGTAGACGGTGCCTCCGGCAGCCGGCACCGACGGCGGCCCAGCCTCCGCGCGCACCTCGGCGCCGGCCGCGCGCAGGCGGTCGAGCAGCTCGGGCACGGGCACGGTCAGCTCGCTGACCAGCCGGTTGTACGGCTGGATGGTGACCGAGTCGGGCGTGGTGACCACGGCCAGGAAGAGCGGCAGGCCGCCGGTCTGCGCGGCGAGGCTGCGGTGGTTGCCGTCGGCGACGACGAGCTCGCCGCCCGCGGCGAGCGCGGCCAGCTCGTCCTGCTCCGGCCCGGGGCCGACAAGCCACACGGCGTGGGTGCGGCCAGCCTGGTCGACGTCGGTCGCGGCCGGGGCACCGGCCCGGTCGGTCGCGGCGGCCAGCGCGGCGTGCAGCTCGTCGCCGCGGCCCGTCTGGAGCAGCAGCACGGGGGACAGCAGGTGGCCGGTGGCCTCGGCGAGCGCCACCCGCTCGCGCACCTTCTCGATGAAGACGTCTTCGTTGCGGATCACCAGGCCGGGCTCGTCGGCGCGGGTCGAGATCTGCTCGGTCTCGACCATGGCGAAGACGCCGTATGCCGGCGCCTCACCCGGTGCGGTGATGCGGTAGAGCGCGATGACCTGCTCGGCGGGCGTGTAGCTGCCGTCCGCCTTGGCCTCGGCGAGCCGCTCCACCGCGGCCGGCAGGGCGTCCGTGAAGCTGGTGCCGAGGCTCTCCGGCGCCCGGTGCGGCATCTCGACGGCCAGGGCGCTGTGCGGGTTTTCGGCGATGATCGAAGTGATCTCGGCGTCATCGGCGAACTCGTCGTAGTTTTGCGCGCCGGTGCCGCCGGTGGTGATCCAGGCCCGGGCGATCGGGTGCACGATCGTCATAGCGCGTGACGGTACCGTCGCGCACTGGTGTGACGACCGACACCCTGGTGGCGTCCCAAGGTCTGTCAGTCGAACACTGGTCGAGCGTCTCGGGTGCGCTTGATCTCGTAGAAACCGGGCGTCGAGGCGACCAGCAGCACGCCGTCCCAGAGCTTGCCCGCGGCCTCGCCCTTGGGCGCCGGCGTGATCACCGGACCGAAGAACGCGATCTTGTCGCCGCCGTCCGGGCCCGGCGCGTGGATCACCGGCGTGCCCACGTCCAGGCCGACCGGCTTCATCCCGGCGTCGTGGCTGGCCCGCAGCGCCGCGTCGTACTCCGTGGACTCACCCGCGTCGGCGAGGTCGAGGTCCAGGCCGGCCTCGGCGAGCGCGGCCCGGTAGAGCTCCGGCCCCCGCTCCTGCTTGCCGGGGTGGATCCGGTTGCCGAGCGCGGTGTAGAGGTCGCGCAGGACGTGAGGGCCGTAGGCCTGCTCGGCGGCGATGCAGATACGCACCGGCGCCCATCCGTTGTCCATGCTCTTCCGGTACTTCTCGGACAGCTCGCGGCCCTCGTTGAGCATGGAAAGGCTCATCACGTGGAACTGGATGTCGATCGGGCGCACCTTCTCCACTTGGAGGAGCCAACGGGAAGTGAGCCACGCCCAGGGACAGATCGGGTCGAACCACATGTCAACTGATGAACGCTCAACCATGTGTTCATCCTCCTCCGCCGGACGGTCAGCGGCATCAGCACAGTCCGTGAACTGGGCCACCCAGGATCTGGTGAGGTTGGCATGACAGACTCGTTCGACGGGCTGTCGACCAGGACCGCTCGATCAGGCCGTCGACGACGATGGCGGAGAGGCAGGAGACCACCGTGGCCGGAGTGCGCAACCTGACCCAGGTAGAGGCGGCCGAGCGCGCCCGCCTGCTGGAGGTCACCGGATACGACATCGCCTTGGATCTCTCCGGGGCCGGCGACGGCGATCAGACCTTCCGCTCC
Source organism: Phytohabitans sp. LJ34 (assembly GCF_052068095.1). Lineage (NCBI taxonomy): Bacteria > Bacillati > Actinomycetota > Actinomycetes > Micromonosporales > Micromonosporaceae > Phytohabitans > Phytohabitans sp. LJ34. Next base: position 74,235 of record NZ_JBQHDG010000018.1, read on the forward strand.
ACCACACAGATCTCCTTCCGCTGTACAGAGCCGGGCGCTTCGACGTTCATCGAGGTCGCGGCCCAGCGTGTGCGCTCGGCCGAGCTCAACGGCCAGCCGGTCGACATCTCCGCGTGGTCCGCCGAAGACGGGCTGGTGCTCACCGGCCTCGCCGCGGACAACACGCTCGTGGTCGACGCCGACTTCTTCTACTCCGCCAGCGGTCAGGGCCTCCACCGCAGCGTCGACCCGGTCGACAAGGAGGTCTACCTCTACTCCCAGTTCGAGACGGCCGACGCCCAGCGGGTCTACGCCTGCTTCGACCAGCCCGACCTCAAGAGCGTCTACACCTGGCACGCGACGGTGCCGCCGCACTGGAAGGTGGTCTCCAACTCCCCGGTCGCCACCGTCGGCGAGGATGGCGACACCAAGACCGTCCACTTCGACACGTCGGCGCGGATGAGCACCTACATCACCGCCCTCTGCGCCGGGCCCTACCACGAGGTGCGTCACCAGCACGACGGCATCGACATGGGCTACTACTGCCGCGCCTCGATGGCCCAGTACATGGACGACGCCGAGCTGCACACGATCACCACGCAGGGCTTCGACTACTTCCACCGCCAGTTCGGCGTGCGCTACCCGCTTCCCAAGTACGACCAGCTGTGGGTGCCCGACTTCAACGCCGGCGCGATGGAAAACTTCGGCTGCGTCACGCACGCCGAGGCGCACTACATCTTCCGCTCGCAGGTCACCGACTTCGAGCACGAGCAGCGGGCCAATACGATCCTGCACGAGCTGGCCCACATGTGGTTCGGCGACCTCGTCACGATGCGCTGGTGGAACGACCTGTGGCTCAACGAGTCGTTCGCCGAGTGGGCGAGCCACTGGTGCAACACCAACGCCACCCGCTTCTCCGACGCGTGGACCACCTTCCTGTCCGTGCGTAAGAACTGGGGTTACCGGCAGGACCAGCTCTCCTCCACCCACCCGGTCTACTGCGAGATGCCCGACCTGGCCGCGGTCGAGGTCAACTTCGACGGCATCACGTACGCCAAGGGCGCGAGCGTGATCAAGCAGCTCGTGGCGTACGTCGGCGAGGACGCGTTCCTGGCCGGCCTCCGGTCCTACTTCGGCCGCCACGCGTGGGGCAACGCCACCTTCGACGACCTGCTCAGCGAGCTCGAGGTGGCGTCCGGGCGGGAGCTGCGCAAGTTCGCCGCGCAGTGGCTGGAGACCGCACAGGTCAACACGCTGCGGCCGCGGGTCGAGATCGGCGCCGACGGCACGTACACCTCGGTGTCGGTGCTCCAGGAGGCGCCGACCGACTTCCCGGTGCTGCGTACCCACCGGATCGGTGTCGGCATCTACGACCTTGTCGACGACCGGCTGGTGCGGCGCGACCGGCTCGAGGTCGACGTGAGTGGCGAAGAGACGCGGTTGGTCCAGCTCACCGGCGTGCGGGCGGGCGACGTGCTGCTGCTCAACGACGACGACCTGACCTACGCCAAGCTGCGGCTCGACGAGCGCTCGATGGCCACGGTGGTGCAGCACATCGCCGGCTTCGAGTCCTCGCTCCCCCGCGCGCTGTGCTGGGCCGCCGCGTGGGACATGGTGCGCGACGCCGAGCTCGCCGCCCGCGACTACGTCGCGCTGGTCGTGGCCGGCCTGCCCGCCGAGCGCGACATCAACCTCGTCACCGCGACGCTGCGGCAGGCGCAGAGCACGCTCGCCTTCTACGCCGACCCGGCCTGGGCGCCATCCGGCTGGGCCGCGCTCGCCGGCGCCGCGCGTTCGTCGGTCGCGGCCGCCGAGCCGGGCAGCGGCTTCCAGCTCGCCTGGGCCCGCGCGTACGCGTCGGCCTCCCGCGACGCCGCCGACCTGGCGGTGCTCCGCGGCTGGCTCGACGGCGCCGGGGTGCCCGACGGGCTCACCATCGACACCGAGCTGCGCTGGTCGCTGGTGCAGTCGCTGGCCGCCAAGGGCGTACTCGGCGCCGACGAGATCGAGGCCGAGCTGGCCCGCGACCGCACGGCCAGCGGTGAGCGCGAGGCGGCGTACGCGCGGGCGCTCCTGCCCACCCCCGAGGGCAAGGCCGAGGTGTGGCGGCGGCTCACCGGCGAGGATGCGCTGCCCAACTGGGAGCACCGGTCGCTGCTTCAGGGCTTCCAGCACCCGACCCAGGTGCGGCTCACCGCGCAGTACGTCGAGCCGTTTTTCGCGACCGTCCGCCAGGTGTGGGATCGGCGCGACAGCGAGCCGGCGCAGGAGTTCGTGACCCTGGCCTACCCGGCCTACCAGGTAGACGAGGCGACCGTCGCGGCCACCGACGCGTGGCTGGCGCAGGAGGGCCACCCCGGTCCGCTGCGCCGCCTCGTCGCGGAGGGCAAGGACGGTGTCGTGCGGGCGCTCAAGGCCCGCGCGCGCGACGCTCTTTCTTGATCCTCTAGCGTCGCGCGGCGCCGTCGGTAGGCTGGGCCACGAGGAGGTGGTTCAGCGTGACACCCCGACTCGAGGCGCCTGACCGGCCGTGGTCGGCGACGGACCTGCGCGGCCTTCCCCATGACAATCACCGATACGAGATCGTCGACGGCGCGCTACACGTGAGCGCCCCACTCGACGACGACCACCAGCGCCTCGTCGAGCACCTCACCGCCGACCTGCGCACCGCCGTGCCGCCCGGCTGGACCGTCACCACCGGCGTGGGCGTGCACGCGGGCGGCAGCTACCTGACGCCAGACGTCACCGTCCTCCGCCCGGGCAGCCCCAAGGGTGGCGCGTGGGCCGAGCCGGACGACGTCGCGCTGGTGGTCGAGGTGGAGTGCCCGAGCAGCCGCCGCTTCGACCGGTGCGTCAAGCCGGGCCTGTACGCGGACGCGGGCATCGAGGCCTTCTGGCGGATCGAGCGCACCAGCAACGGCCCGGTGGCGCACCTCTACAACCGCGCCGCCGCCGGCCACTACGACCTGCACCGCAGCGTCAACCCGGGGCAGTGCGTGACCGCCGAGCTGCCCTACGCGGTGCAGGTGGCACCGGCGACGTGGAACACCTACCACACTTCGGCGTGATCAGGGCGTTTTCCACAGGCACCCCAGCCGTCCACAGGCGCGTGGCGGGCGCTGGCGCCTGACCCTTGGGCGGGCCGATCCTTACCGCCATGACTGACGTGCACGAGGCTCCCGCCGCCGACGTCGAGCGCCTGCGCGCCGCGGTGCGGGTGCTGCCTCCGGCGGCGGTGCTCACCCACCAGACGGCCGCGATGCTCTACGGGTTCGGTGTCGTGCCGACCAACGAGCTGCACGTCACGGTGCCGGCCGGCACACCCCTGCCACAGCGCCGGGGCGTCGCCGCACACGGTGCGGTGCTGCCCTTCGCCGAGGTGCGTGACGTGCTCGGCCTGCGCTGCCTCGGCCCGGCCCGGTGCGCGGTCGACCTGGCCCGCCAGCTCGGCCGCCACGACGCGCTGGCCGTGCTCGACGCCGCTCTGCGGGTGGGCGCCTGCACCCTCGACGACCTCGCCGACGAGGTGGCCCGCCACGAAGGCCTCCGCGGCGTGCGCCAGGCCCGCGAGCTGGTGCGGCTCGCCGACCCGCGGGCGGCCTGCCGCCAGGAGAGCCACCTGCGCCTGACCCTGCACGACGGCCTGCTCCCCCCGCCCGAGCCCCAGCTCGCCGTCTACGACGACGCCGGCCGCCTGCGCTGCCGCGTCGACCTCGGCTACGCCGAGGAGCGCGTGGCCGTGCTCTACGAGGCCGAGACCCGCGTCGACCAGCCCCGGCACAACTGGCTGGCGACCCGCGGCTGGCGCATGTGCTACTTCACCGACGCCGACCTCTACAAGGACCCCTACGAGCTGGTCCAGACCGTCCGCACCGCCCTCTACCACCCACACTGACGGCGCGTCGCTTCCTGAGAGCTTCGGGGGTCAGGGCGGCGTCTGTCTCAGCGGTCCTTGAGACCCATCAGAGATCGAGATTCGAGCTACCGCACTGTCCGTCGTGGTCCTCGGAGTTTCTTACCTGAGCCTGCTGAGGGTGCGTCACGGACCGTGGTTGGCGAGGCCGGCCCGCTTGGTACGCACAAGATCTGGTGGCGGGCCCGCGGGATGACAAAGCCGAGGGCTTGCACCGCGGACCCGGACCCGGGGTAAACCCAGCTTGAGCCACGCCACGACGGCGTCACCCCGGTCCAGAGAGGTCTCTAGAAGAGGGTCAGTTCGTCGCGCTCGATGCCGCGGAGCTTGTCGTAGTCGACAACCACGCAGCGGATTCCCCGGTCTTCGGCCAGCACGCGGGCCTGTGGCTTGATCTCCTGAGCGGCGTAGACGCCGGCCACGGGCGCGAGCAGCGGGTCGCGGTTGAGCAGCTCCAAGTAGCGGGTCAGCTGCTCGACGCCGTCGATCTCGCCGCGGCGCTTGACCTCGATGGCCACCGCGGCGCCGGACGCGTCGCGGCAGAGGAGGTCGACCGGGCCGATCGCGGTCATGTATTCGCGGCGCACGAGCGTGTAGCCGTCGCCGAGGGTAGTCGGGTTGGCGGCGAGCAGCTCTTGCAGGTGTGCCTCGACGCCGTCTTTTTGCAGGCCGGGGTCGATGCCCAACTCGTAGGAGCTGTCCTGGAAGATCTCCTCCAGCGTGATGCGCAGCTCCTCGCCGGCCTTGTTGACCACCCGCCACACGCCCGGGGCCTCTTCCAGCCGGCAGGGCGGGCTCATCCAGTTGAGCGGCTTGTACGCACGGTCGTCGGCGTGGATCGAGACCGACCCGTCCGCCTTCACCATGAGCAACCGCGTCGCCGGCGGCAGGTGCGCCGAGAGCCGTCCGACGTAGTCCACCGAGCACCGCGCAATCACCAACCGCACCCCGAGAGACTAGCCAAGGTGCGCGGCGGGCGGCGCGGGCCCCGCCGAGAGGCCTGCCCAAGTGGCGTGGCGGTGCGATGCTGGGACACGTGTTGGAAGCGCTCACCGGTACGGGCCTGGCCGCCTCGGCCGGGCTGAATGCGTACATTCCCCTGCTCACGATGGGATTGCTGGCGCGCTACACCGACCTGATCGAGCTGCCCAGCGGCTGGAGCTGGCTGGGCAACGGCTGGGTGATCACGATCCTGGCGCTGCTGCTCGCGGTCGAGTTCTTCGCCGACAAGATCCCCATGGTCGACAGCGTCAACGACGTGGTGCAGACCGTCGTCCGTCCCACCGCCGGCGGGCTCGCCTTCGGCGCGGGCTCCAGCTCGGAGACCGTGCTGGTGACCGATCCGGGCGAGACGGGCCAGTGGATGCCGGTCGTCGCCGGCGTGCTGATCGCCCTCGGCATGCACGGGATCAAGGCGGCCGCGCGGCCGGTCATCAACGCGGGCACGGCCGGCGTCGGGGCTCCCGTGGCCAGCACCGCCGAGGACTTCACCAGCGTATCCATGTCGGTAGTCGCGATCGTGATGCCGTTCCTGGTGCTGGTCTTCCTCGTCGCGATAGTGTTCACGTTCGTCTGGCTGGTCCGGCGGCGGCGGGAGCGAAAGCGCGAGCGCCAGGCCGCGCGGGCCGCCGGCTTCCGGGTCTGACCAGAGGGGCGCGCCCCCTGCGAGACAACAGGAGAGCGCGTGCGCGAGGGCCGGCCGATCGTGCTGATCGCGGTGACCTCGGGTCTCCTGTCGGTGATGCTGGCCGTGGCGGTAAACGTTGCCACCGGCGGCACGCTGCCCGGCCCACTCAGCGGTGTCTCCTGGCTGGCCTGGCCGGCGGTGGCGCTGCTCGGCGCGATCACCGTCGCGTTGGCGATCTTGCAACAGCCCCCGGGGGCGAAGCCCACCGTCTCCGTCCCGCGCGAGCTGCCGGCCGCCGTCACGACGTTCGCCGGCAAGTCCGACCTCGCCGCGGTCAACCGGGTGCTCGCCGACGGCTGCCGCGTGCTCGCTGTGTCCGGCCCGCCGGGCGCCGGCAAGTCCACTCTGGCCCTGCACGTCGCGCACGAACGCGTCGAAAAGTACCCGGACGGGCAGCTCTTCGCGACCCTCCGCGGCGCCGACCCCGACCCGGACCCAGTGGCGCCGGAGGAGGTGCTCACCCGCTTTCTGGAGCGGCTCGGCGTGCCCGAAGACGAGCGGCGCGGCGGCCTGGACGACCTGGCGGCCCGCTACCGTTCGGCGATCGCCGACCGCCGGATGCTCATCGTGCTCGACAACGCCCGCAACGCGGCCCAGGTGCTCCCGCTGCTGCCCGGCGGCCCGGGCTGCCTGGTGCTGATCACCAGCCGGCCGATCATCGCCAACCTTCCGCACGCCGTCTCGCACCCGCTCGGCGGCCTCGACGAGGCGGACGCGCGGGAGCTGTTCACGCGGGCGGCGAGCGACGCGCGCGTGGAAGCCGACCCGGATGGCGTCGCCCGAATCGTCCAGCTGTGCGGCGGCCTCCCGCTGGCCGTGCGCATCGCCGCCGCGCGGCTCAAGGCCCGGCCCGCGTGGACGCCGAGCGACCTGGCCGACCGGCTCGCCGACGAACGCCGCCGCCTCAGGGAGCTGGAGCACGAGGATCTCGCCGTGCGCTCCAGCTTCGAGGCGTCCTACAGTGAGCTGTCCGATGTGGACCGCGTGGTGTTTCGCCGCGCCGGCTCTCACCCGGGCCGCGTCTTCGGCCCGGCCGCGGCGGCAGCGCTGGCACAGCTCGACGAGGCCACCACGTCGGCGTCGCTGGAGCGGCTCGTCGACATGCACCTTGTCGAGTCGCCGGCGCCAGACCGCTACCGGCTGCACGACCTGCTCCGCCTCTTCGCACAGGGGCGCCTCTCCGACGAGGAACGCGAGTACACTCCGGCGTCCTATCTGGACTGGCTCGCCGCGCACGCCGCCACCGAGGAGCGGGACAACATCGTCGCCGGCGTACGCCACGCGGTGGCGGTCGGTGCGTACGAGGCGGCCTGGACGATCGTCGACACCGTGCACCCGCTGCTCACCGACTCGGCCGACCACCCGGACCGCCTCGCGCTGTGGCGGGAGGCGGCGGTCGCCGCGGCCGCGCTCGGTGACGAGGCACGGCGCGCCAGGGCCCTGCGCTGGGTGTCGTCCGCCTACCGCAACGCGGGCGAGGTGACGCGCGCGCTGGAGCCGGCCACGGAGGCCGTCGCCATCGCCGAACGGCTCGGTGACCGCGCCGCCGAGGCCGAGGCGCTCACCGTGTACGGCGAGTGCCTGCGCGACCTCAGCCGCTTCGACGACGCGCGGTCCGCATTGGAGCGGGCGCTCGACCTCTTCGTCGAGTTGGGCGACGTCGACGAGGAGGTCGAGGCACGCGTCGCACTCGGCACGCTCTTCAACACGACGTGGCAGCCCGAGCTCGCCGCACCGGTGCTGGAGCGCGCCCGCGAGCTGATGCCCACCGCGCAGGACCACCGTCGACCGTGGACACTGCTCGGGCTGGGTACCGCCTATCGGTTCACCGGCCGGCGGCGCGAGGCGGTCGCGCTCAACGCCCAGGCGCTGGAGCTGGCGCGGGATGGCAACGACCGCTTCGCGTACGGCTTCGGGCTGATCGAGCGCGGCTGGCTCGCCTTCGACGAGCGGCGATACGACGACGCCAACCGCGACATGCGCGCCGCACTGGAGCTCTTCGAAGCGATCCGCCAGGGCATCGGGATCGGCCTGGCACACCAGGCGATGGGCGAGATCGCCGCGGAGGCCGGGCGCCCCGCCGAGGCCGTGACGGCGTACGACGCGGCGATCGCCCAGTTCGAGCGGCTCCGCGACCCGGTGCGCAGCGGGCGGACGCGGCTGCTGCGCGCCCACGCGCTGGCTGATCTGGGTCGCGAGGCGGAAGCGCGGACGGAGTGGCGCGCGGCCGAGGCGCTCATCGGCGACACCTACCTGCCCGACGCGGCCCGCCGCCGGGAGAGCCTCCAGGAGCGCCTAGAGGGCTGGTAGGAGTCACTCCCAGCGAAACAGGCGGGCGGCCAGGGCGCCGGCCGCGAGCACGTAGCCCACCATCACGACAAGGTGGAGCGCGGACGGAAACGTGCCGGTCCACGCGTCCTGCATCGCCTGCGAGGCCGCACCCAGCGGGGTGAAGTCGCTGACGCGGCGCAGGCCGTCCGGCATGACCGGGCCGGGGGTCCAGACGCCGGCGAAGAAGAGCATCGGGAAGTACACGAGCATGCCGATCCCGGTGGCGGTCTTCGCGCGCGGCGCTACCGCGGCGATCAGCAGGCCCACGGCGAACATCGCGGCCGTGCCGAGCACCAGCGCGGCCAGGAAGCCCAGCACCTGCCGGGGCAGGTCGACGCCGAACGCGGCCGCGCCAACCGCCACGGCCAGCACGACCGCCACGAGGGTGGCGACGCCGTTGACCAGGAGCTGCGCGCCGAGCAGCTTGACCGGGCCGACCGGCGTGGCGGCGAGCCGGCGCAGCACGCCCCGCTCCCGGTATGTCGCCATGTAGGTCGGCAGCACGCTCACGCTCGTCGTGCAGATCGCCATCGCGAGCACGATCGGCACGTAGATGTCGATCGGGCGCAGGCCGTCGAGGTCGTCGGCCACGTCCCGGAAACCGGGGATCGCGAAGCCGAGCAGGAGCAGCAGCACCGCGGGAAACGCGACGCCCATGACGACGCCCATCGGGTCTCGCACAAAGAGCTTGGACTCCACAATGGTCAGTCGTACGACTGCGGTGGACATGGCGCTACACCCCGATCTCGTGGCCGGTGAGGGCCAGGTAGGCGTCTTCGAGCGTGGCCCGGTCGAGGCCGCGCTCGGCCTGGAACTTGGCGGTGAGGGCGGCCGGCGTGTCGACCGCCACGGTGCGGCCGCCGTCGATCACGGCGACCCGGTCGCAGAGGCGCTCGGCCTCGTCCATGAAGTGCGTGACGAGCACGACCGTGACGCCCCTGTTGCGGACGCTCTCGATCAGCGCCCACGTCTCCCGGCGGGCCGCCGGGTCGAGCCCGGTGGTCAGCTCGTCGAGCACCGCCACCCGGGGGTCGCCGACGAGCGCGAGCGCGATGGAGAGCCGCTGCTTCTGCCCGCCGGAAAGCGTGCCGTAGCGGGCGGTGCGCCGCGCGGACAGTCCCAGCACGTCGAGCAGCTCGCGCCAGTCGGCCGGCTCGCGGTAGAAGGAGCTGTACAGCTCCAGCGCCTCCCACACCCGGATCCGCTCGGGCAGCTCGCTCTCCTGGAGCTGTACGCCGACGAGCTCGCGCAGCGCGGCGCCGTCGCGGTCCGGGTCCTTTTCGAGTACCCGCACGGCGCCCCCGTCGCGCCGGCGCAAGCCGCTGAGCAGCTCCACAGTGGTCGTCTTGCCCGCGCCGTTGGGGCCGAGGATCCCGAAGATCTCGCCACTGTCCACTGTGAACGACACGTCCGACACAGCGACGGTGTCGCCGTACCCCTTGCGTAGGTTGGAAATCTCGATGACCGGCATGGTCCCTCCCCGTTCAGCCGGAAACCTTCTTGATGGCGACCGCGCGGATGAGCGCGAAGTTGACGAACCAGGCGGCGGCGATGGCCGCTGCCGCCATGAGCACGCCGGCCGGCAGCGGCGGGCGGTCGACGCCGAGCCCGTTGTTGATGGCGTAGCCGGCCCAGAGCGAGTCGAAGCCCATCTCGGTGACCACAGCCGGCAGGAGCGTCACCGGGATGAGGACGATGCCCCACCAGGTGCCGAACCGGTAGAAGCAGGTGCTCATGAGCCAGCCGCAGCACAGGTAGGTGATAGCGACGAAGAACTCGGCGACCAGCTGGGTCAGCCCGTCGCCGACGGACCGCACCGGGTACGGGTCGGCGAGGTTGCCCATGAGGTCGGCGGCGGAGTAGACGGAGTACTCGAAGACGTAGCCGAGCGTCATGAGGACCGCGTACAGGCCGGCGACCACGAGGATGAAGATCGAGGCGCCGTAGGCGAAGTCGCGGCGGGTGACCCCGTTGCCCACGTACACCGGGAGGTGCACCGTCGTGAGCATCACGCCGACGGCAAGCAGGAAGTACTTGGGGGCCGAGCCGCCGGAGGTGGCCCAGATGCTGACGTCGGTGTCTCCGGCCGTCACGATCGCGATGACGATCGCCGCGTAGACGGGGATCATGATGGCCCAGTAGCCGACGACCATCTGCACGCTGGAACGCAGCTGGGCGCGCGAGACGATCGAGGCGGTGTTGGTGGTCATCGGTGCGCCTCCGCGCCCTCGTGTGCGGTCAGGTGGACGAAGAGATCCTGGAGCCCGACCGGCCCCAGGTCGAGGCCGGCCGCGCGGGCGCGGGTCCGCTCCTCGTCGGTGAGCTGGCCGTAGACCGTGGTCGAGCGGGTGCCGCCCAGCCGCTGGTCGCCCAGCACCGTGCGGCCCACGGTGAACGCCTCCACCGCGTCGGCCGGCCCGGTGACGGCGACGCCCCGGCCGCGCAGCGCCTCGGTCTCGTCGTGCGCCACAAGGCGGCCCTTGTCGATGATCACGACCTCCTCGAAGAGGGAGCCGACCTCCTCGATCAGGTGCGTCGAGACGATGACCGTGCGCGGGTGTGCCATGTAGTCGCTGAGCACCTCGTCGTAGAACGCGTAGCGCGAAGGGGCGTCCATCCCCAGGTAGGACTCGTCGAAGATGGTCAGCGGCGCCCGCGCGGCCAGGCCGATCGTGACGCTGAGCGCCGACTTCGCACCCCGCGAGAGGGCGCTGATGCGCTTCTTCAGCGGCAGGTCGAAGCGCTCGACCAGGGCTTGCGCGTACTCCTCGTCCCAGTTGGGGCGCAGCGCTCGGGCGGTCCGCAGCACCTTTCGCACGCAGTCGCCGTCCTGCGCGTCGACCCTGTCGCGCACGAAGCAGATCTGCCGGGTGAGGGCCGCGTTTTCGAAGGGCTCGGCACCGTCGACGTGCACCGCGCCGCCGCTCGGCCGGCGAAACGCGGCCACGACCGACAGCACGCTGGTCTTGCCCGACCCGTTGCGCCCGAGGAGCCCGTAGATCTTGCCGCCGTCGAGCTTGAGCGTCAGGCCGTCGACGGCGACCGTGTCGCCGTATCGGACGGTGAGGTCGTTGACCTCCAGGGACAGCGTCACTTCGCCCCCTCGATCCGGCGCACGATCTCGTCCAGGGAGATGCCGATCACGCGAGCCTCGGTGATCATGGCGTCGACGACCTCCTCGAAGAAGCGCTCGCGCCGCTGGCCGCGCAGCTTCTCGCGGGCGTCGGGGCTGACGAACATGCCGATCCCGCGCCGCTTGTAGAGGACGCCCTCCTCGACGAGCTGCTGGAAGCCCTTGGCCGCGGTGGCGGGATTGATCCGGTAGAAGCTCGCGTACTGGTTGGTGGACATGACCTGCTCGTCCTCCCCAAGTGCCCCGCTCAGGATGTCCTCTTTGATCTTGTCGGCGATTTGCAGATAGATCGGACTCCGGTCGTCGAACACGGGAGCACCTCAAGGTTCTTAGGTTCATTACTTGACTGATGAACCGTAGCACCGAAGAACCACAGACCGCAACGGCGGGGCGATTCAGGTAAATAGGACGAATGCGGATACGATTGCACCGTTTGTCCGGGCAAGGGGGTACCCAGTGGCGAGCGTCGCCGAGGTGAAAGCGGCCATCGATGCCGCGATGCAGCATGTGCAGGAGGGTCAGGAGGCCGTCCGGGCGGCCAACGAAAAGCTCGGCGAGGCGCAGCTCAGCCTCGCCGCGGCGGTCGAGGGCAGCGGGCACGAGTCGGTCACCTCCGCACAGGCCGCGCTCGCGCAGGCCGCCACCGAGCTCGAGGACTGCCTCAGCGCCACGCTCGGCGCGATGGAGCAGGCCCAGCAGTACGCCGCCGCCTTGTGATGTCATGAGTTCCCTCTTGCACGCGCTGGCGTACCGGATCCAGGAGGTCGGCGAGGAGCTTCCGGTGGGTCAGGTGGCGACCGCCGCCGACCGGCTGCGTACCGCCAACGGACTGCTCGCCTGGGTGATGCGGGCCAGCGCCACGGCCGCCCCCACGCCGACGCTCACCGCCGCCGGCGAGCACCTCGACCACGCCGCCGGCGCGATGATCGCCGCCCGGGAGGCGCTCACCGGTTACCTCGTCTCGATCGGGCTGCCACGCGACGCCGTACCCCCGCCGGACAAGGACTGGCACGCGGCGCTGGCACCGGCCGCGCCACGGCGACCGGCCGCGGAGGCCGGGCCCCCGACGCTCACCCACTTCTGGGCCGACCGGGTGGACGAGCTGACCGAGCGGTCAGGCAGCCGCCCGGAGCGGGGCGCGGAGTCCACGGTGGACCTTCTGCACCGCTGCGCCAAGGCGGTGCCGGACGAGGACCGGGCCCGCCTGCGCCGGGAGCTGGTCGCGGTGGACCCGGCCGTGGGTCTGGCACTGTCCGCGGTGGCGCCGGCGCCGCTGCGCTTCCTCGCCGCGGAGCTGCTCGGCCATCCACCCTCCAAAGAGGACCTTCCCAGTGTACGGAAGGAGGTTCTCCCCCGCGTCCGCAAGCTGCTGCCGGCGGTCGAGGAGGTGGTGGTCGACGAGCTGCTGGCCCGCGCCTGCTACGCCCCGCCGCCGGAGCGTAAGGCGGACGAGCGCACGCACCCGGTGGACGCGGCGGTCACGGCCGCGGTGCTCGTCGGCATCCTGTTGCGCGCCACCGACCGGGAGCCGGACGAGCTGGCCAAGGTGACCGAGGAGCTTCGCAAGGCCGAGGAACGTGACGCCAAGGAGCGCGAGGAGAAGGAGCGCCGTGGCTAGCGGTCGGCAAGGGATCGTGGCTGGAGTGCGGCGGGACCTCGCGGCGGCGCGCGGCCTGGCCCGGGCGTCGCTGGCCGCTGCCGAGGTGGCCCGCGACGAGGCGCACTACGAGCGGGACGAGGCGCACGCCCAGCACAGCGAACGGCTCGCCGCCCTGGCCGCCGCGCGTGCGGCGGCCCGGCGGGAGATCCGGGAGCACTTCGAGCTCACGGCCGGCACGATCGCCGAAGACCTGGCGGCCGTCGCCGCGTCCTGCGCACCCGGTGCGGCGGGTGCGTCGTGGCGCACCTGGCGCCCCACCGAGCCGGAGCGCGGGCGGCGTCCCGGGCTCTTCCGCATCGGGACGCTGGGGCAGGAGCCGATGGCCGCGACCATCCCCGCGCTCGTGCCGCTGCTCGACCTGGCCCACCTCTCCTTCACCGGCAATCCATCCACTGTGGACGGCGTGATCGCCGGACTGCTCCTGCGCGTGCTCGGCAGCACGCGTCCCGGCGAGGTGCGGCTCACCGTGTACGACCCCGAGCAGCTCGGCGGCAGCCTCGCCGGGTTCGCGCCGCTGGGCAACGCGGACCTGCTCACGTTCGTGGGGCCGGGCGGGCTGACCGGGATGCTCGACGACCTGGTGGAGCAGATCCGCCGCATCAACGAGAGCGTCCTGGCCGGCGAGTACGCGTCGCTGGCCGAGCTGACCGCCGCCACCGCCGCCCGCCGGCCCGAGCCGTGGCGGCTTGTCGTGCTGCTCGGCGACGCGGCCACCGCCGCCGACCTCACCACCGCCCAGCAGGCCCAGCTCGACCGCATCGTGCGTACCGGCGTCGCCTGCGGCGTGCACGTGCTCGCCCGTGGGCTGCCGATGGAGGCACACCCCACTGTGGAGCACGTCGCCGTGCACGGAAGCACGGCCGCCTGCGGTACGACGGGTGACCTGCCGGTGCGGCTCGACCCGCCGCCCGCCGCCGACCGCATCGCCGCGGCCTGCCGGGAGCTGGCCGAGCTGCTGCTGGCCGGGCCGCCACCCGCGCAGTTCGCCGACCTGGCGCCGGAAAAGCTCTGGACCGAGTGCTCGGCCACCGGGCTGGCCGCCCCGCTCGGCGACGGCCCGGACGGCGAGCTGGTCGAGGTGCTGCTCGGCGACGACCCACCGCACGCGCTGATCGGCGGCCCCTCCGGCTCCGGCAAGACGAACCTCGTCTACGCCTGGCTCGGCTCGCTCACCGCCCGGTACTCCCCCGACGAGCTGGCGCTGTACCTGCTCGATTTCAAGGAGGGCGTGTCGTTCGCCCGCTTCGCCCCGGGGCGGCGGGACCCGAGCTGGCTGCCCCAGGTGCGGCTGGTCGGCGTCAACGTCAACGGCGACCGCGAGTTCGGGCTGGCGTTGCTGCGACATCTCGGCGAGGAGCTGCGCCGCCGGGCGCACGCCGCCAAACGCCACGAGGCCACCAAGCTCGCCGAGCTGCGCTCCGAGGACCCGAGCGGGCACTGGCCGCGGATCGTGGCGGTGATCGACGAGTTCCAGGTGCTGCTGGCCGGCCGCGACGCGATGGCCACCGAGGCGGTCGGCCTGCTGGAAGACCTGGCCCGGCGGGGCCGCTCGCAAGGCATCCACCTCGTGCTCGCCTCGCAGGACGTCTCCGGCATCGAGGCACTGTGGGGACGGTCCGCGCTGGTCGCCCAGTTCACGCTCCGGATCGCGCTGCCCAAGGCGCGCCGCATCCTCGCCGACACCAACCTCGCCGCCGACGTGATCCCCCGCTTCCACGCGGTGGTGAACGCCGACTCGGGGGTGCCCGACGCCAACCGCATCGTCCGCCTGCCCGACGCCAGCGACCGGGGCGCGTGGCGGGCTTTGCAGGAGAAGCTGTGGCACGCCCGCCCCGAAGGCCTGGAGCCACCGCGCCTTTTCGACGGCGACGCGATACCGCCCTACTCCTGCCCCGCGGACGTCGACGGTGCCGTGCTCGGGGAGACGATCGACGTACAGCCCCGGCCGGCGGTGCTCCGCCTGCCCCGCGCGCCCGGCCGCAACCTTGCCGTGCTGGGCACACGCGTGGAGGAGGCGTGCGCGGTCCTGGGCGCCGCCGGCCGCTCACTGGCCACGATGGACGATGACGCGCGGTTCAGCGTCGTATGCCTCGACGACGACGCCTCCGTCTCGGCCGGCCTGCTGCACGCCGCGCTGCCCGGCGCCCGCTGGTACGACGCGGACACCGCCGGCGAGCTGCTCGCGGAGCTGACCGACGCGCCCGCCGGGCCGCCGCACTACGTCATCGGGTACGCGTGGGACGCCGCCGCCGGGCGCCTGCCGGCGCTGCGCGAGGTGCTGGCCCGCGGACCCGAGCGGCACATACACGTGCTCGGCTGGTGGCGCGGCGTCAGCCGGCTCCGCGACGACCTCGGCGGGGTGGGCGCCCGCTTCGACGCGATCGGTGCGTGGGTGGCTCTCGACGTGCACGGCAACGAGCTGTCGCCGCTCTCTCCCCAACCGGGCGGCCCCGCCTGGTATCCGCGCCCGCACCGCGCGCTCTTCTTCGACCGGGCGGTGCACCGCGCGCCGGAGGTCATCATCCCGTACGAGGTGGGCTCGTGACGGTACGCGAGTACCGGCGGCTCGTGGAGGCGCTCGCGGTGGCGGCGAGCCAGCGGGACGCGGAGCTGGCCGCCGCCGAGCGCACCTACCAGGAGTGCGCGGGTGCGGCCGCGACACACCTGGCCCGGGCGGACGCGGCCGCGTTCGAGGCGGACCGCCGGACCGGCGCGGCCGCGGCCGCCGTGGTCGAGGTGGACCGGGAGGCGGCGCGGCTCTGGGACGAGCTGCGCCGGAGCGCCGGCTGGTGGGCGCGGGTGCGGCGCCTGGGCGAGCTGCCGCCGCCCGCTCGGGCCGGCGACCTGCCGGACGGACCACCGGGAGAGCTGCTCGACGGCGCCGCCAAGCGGATCGACAAGGTGCGGCGCGGGGCACCCCGGGCGCCGCTGCCACGGTGGCTTCTGCCGCTGCTGCCGCCGCTCGGCGCGACCGCCGCGACGATGACCGGGCTGGTCGCCGGCGGGCTCGTCACGCTCGCCCACTTCGAGTCCGAGCTGGCCTGGCCGCTGCGCCTGCTGGGCTGGCTCGCGTTTCTGATCGCCCCGTTCACCGGGGTGCCGCCGGCGGCGCTCTGGGTCGGGCGCCGGTTCGGCAGCCGCCTCGACACCGGCGCCATCGGGCTCATCGTGCTCGGCGGCATGGCGGCGGGGTGCGGCCTGTCGCTACTCTTCGCCCGCTAGGCCGTTCGCCGCGCGCACCACGGTCACGAGCTCGTCCATGATGGACGTCAGGGCGAAGTCGCGCGGGGTGAAGACCCTTGCCACGCCGGCTTCGCGGAGCTTGCCGGCGTCGGCGGGCGGGATGATGCCTCCGACTACCACCGGCAGGTCCGCGCGCCCGGCCGCCTTCAACCCGTCGAGCACGGCGGGCACGGCCGCCAGGTGCGACCCGGAGAGCACCGACAGCCCGACGATGTCGACGTCTTCCTCGACCGCGGCGGCGACGATCTGCGCCGGCGTCAGCCGGATCCCTTGGTACACCACCTCGAAACCGGCGTCCCGGGCGCGTACCGCGATCTGCTCGGCGCCGTTGGAGTGCCCGTCGAGACCGGGTTTGCCGACCAGCAGGCGCAGCCGCCCGGTGCCGAGGTCGCGCGCGGTGCGACTTACCCGCGCCCGCACATCCGAGAGCGTGGCGTCCTCCCGCATCGCGGCCGAGGCGGAGAGCCCGGTCGGCGCCCGGTACTCGCCGAAGACCTCGCGCAGCGCGCCGGCCCACTCGCCGGTGGTCACGCCGGCCCGTACACAGTCGAGCGTCACGGGCATCAGGTTTCCGGTGCCCGCGGCCGCGGCGCGCAGCGCGGCGAGCGCGGCGTCCACAGTGGATTGGTCACGGCCGGCGCGCCAGGCTCGCACCGCCTCGGCGGCGGCCCGCTCGGCCGCCGGGTCGACCTGCTCGATGGCCTCGGCGCCGGAGGCGGTGAGCGGGGACGGCTCGGTCTCGGTGAACCTATTGACGCCGACCACCACGTCGGAGCCCGCCTCCAGCCGGCGACGCCGCTCGGCGAGCGAGGCGACCAGCGCGCTCTTGAGGTAGCCGGTCTCCACCGCCGCCACCACGCCGCCCAGGTCGAGGATCTTCTCCAGCTCCACCCGTGCACCGTCCACGATGGAGCCGACGAGCGCCTCGACGACGTGCGAGCCGTCGAAGAGGTCGGGGTACTCGAGCAGGTCAGACTCGTACGCCAGCACCTGCTGCATGCGCAGCGACCACTGCTGGTCCCACGGGCGGGGCAGGCCGAGCGCCTCGTTCCACGCCGGCAGCTGCACGGCCCGCGCCCGCGCCGTGCGGGAGAGCGTCACGCCGAGCATCTCCAGCACGATCCGCTGCACGTTGTTTTCCGGCTGGGCCTCGGTCAGGCCGAGCGAGTTGACCTGCACGCCGTACCGGAAGCGGCGCTGCTTGGGGTCGGCCACGCCGTACCGCTCGCGGGTCAGGTCGTCCCACAGCCGCGCGAACGCCCGCATCTTCGCCATCTCCTCGACGAAGCGCACGCCCGCGTTGACGAAGAACGAGACCCGCTGCACCACGTCGCCCGTCCGCTCGGGCGGCACCTGGCCGCTGTCGCGCACCGAGTCGAGGACCGCGACGGCGGTGGCGAGCGCGAAGCCCACCTCCTGCACCGGCGTCGCGCCCGCCTCCTGAAGGTGGTACGAGCAGACGTTGACCGGGTTCCACTGAGGAGCGTTCGCCACCGTCCAGGCGATCGTGTCGGTGGTGAGCCGGAGCGAGGGGCCGGGCGGGAAGATGTAGGTGCCGCGGGACAGGTACTCCTTGACGACGTCGTTCTGCGTCGTGCCGGTCAGTCCGGCGGTGGGTGCGCCCTGCTCCTCGGCCGCGACCACGTAGAGGGCGAGCAGCCACATCGCGGTCGCGTTGATGGTCATCGAGGTGTTTGCCTCGGCCAGCGGGATGCCGGCGAAGAGCGCGCGGGCGTCGCCGAGGTGCGCCACCGGCACGCCGACCCGCCCCACCTCCCCTGCGGCGAGCTCGTGGTCCGGGTCGTACCCGGTCTGGGTGGGCAGGTCGAAGGCGACCGAGAGACCGGTCTGCCCTTTGGCCAGGTTGCGCCGGAAGAGCGCGTTGGTCGCGGCCGCCGACGAATGACCGGCGTAGGTCCGCATGACCCAGGGCCGGTCCCGCTCGGGGAGGCGACTCTCCATACGAGCATCCTAAGTTACCGTTCAGTCACTTTGGCTGGTGAAAATGGCCACTACTGTGTCTGCCATGGAATTCGCGATCTCGGCGCACGGGCTGCGCAAGTCGTACGGCGACATCGCCGCCGTCGCCGGGCTCGATCTGGAAGTACGGCACGGCGAGGTCTTCGCCCTCCTCGGCCCGAACGGGGCCGGCAAGACCACGACGGTGGAGATCCTGGAGGGCTACCGCAAGCGCGACGGCGGCGAGGTGCGGGTTCTCGACCACGACCCGGCCGCCGCGAACGCCGAATGGCGCGCCCGGGTGGGGATCGTGCTCCAGGGCACCGGCGAGTTCGAGGAGCTGACCGTCGGCGAGCTCGTGCGTCACTTCGCCGCGTTCTACCCCAAGCCCGACGACCCCGACGAGGTGATCGCGCGCGTCGGGCTGACCGGCAAGGCGAAGGCGCGCACGCACGGCCTCTCCGGCGGGCAGAAGCGGCGGCTCGATGTCGCGCTCGGCATCGTCGGCCGCCCCGAGCTGCTCTTCCTGGACGAGCCGACGACCGGCTTCGACCCGGAGGCACGCCGGGAGTTCTGGCAGCTGATCCGCGAGCTCAACACCGCCGGCACCACGATCATGCTGACCACCCACTACCTCGACGAGGCCGAGGCACTCGCCCATCGGGTGGGGGTGATCGCGGGCGGGCGGCTGGTCGAGGTCGCCGAGCCGAGCCGGCTGGGCCACCGGGAGCAGGCGCCTGCCACAGTCTCGTGGCGTACCCCCGATGGCACGGTGGAGTCCGCGGAGAGCGACACGCCGACGGCGCTGGTGGCCGAGCTGGCCGCGCGCTTCGACGGCGAGATCCCCGGCCTGACCGTCACCCGTCCCACGCTCGAAGACGTCTACCTGCGCATGATCGGAGCGGCAGCGTGAGCGAGCGCGGCAGGCGACGCCTACCCACGACGACGGTGAGCGAGCGAAGGACGGCGGCACAGTGAGCGTGGACCTCGCCCGGCGGCAGGGCATCGTCGAGCTGAAGCAGTTCACGCGCAGCCGCGAGGCGGTCGTCTTCACGATGGCGTTCCCGGTCATCATGATCTTGATCTTCGCCTCGATCTTCGACGGCGACATCGCGCCGGGGGTCAAGTTCACGCAGTACTTCATCACCGGCATGATCGCGACCGGCCTAATGACGGTCGGCTTCCAGAGCCTGGCCATCCAGATCCCCATCGAACGCGACAAAGGGGTCCTCAAGCGCTACCGCGGCACACCGATGCCCAAATGGGTCTACTTCGCCGGCAAGGTGCTCATGGTGGCCGGCATCGGCGTGGCGGAGGTGGCGATCCTGCTGGCCGTCTCGATCGCCCTCTTCGACCTGGAGGCCCCCGCGTCGGCGGGCAAGTGGTTCACGTTCGCCTGGGTCTCGATCCTCGGGCTGAGCGCCTGCACGCTGTGCGGCATCGCCTTCTCGTCGGTGCCCCGCAACGCCCGCGGCGCCACCGCGGTCGTCACCCCGGTGGCGCTGGTGCTCCAGTTCATCTCGGGCGTGTTCTTCGTCTTCACCGACCTGCCGGTGTGGATGCAGCAGGTCGCCGCGATCTTCCCGCTCAAGTGGATGTGCCAGGGCCTGCGCTCGGTCTTCCTCCCCAACTCGTTCGCCGCCGCCGAGCCGGCCGGCAGCTGGGAGCTGGGCAAGGTCGCGCTGATCCTGGCCGCCTGGTGCGTGGTCGGCCTGGTCCTCTGCGTCCGCACCTTCAGCTGGCAAAACAAGTACAGCCGCTAGGCCCCTCACAACAAAAGATTTGAGCTACCGCGACGTCCGCGGTGGTCCGGACCGCTGCTCCCGCGGCCTCACCCTCCGCGCCACACGACCATCGTGCGGAGAGAGCGGCGCGGCGCCTAAAGTGCGGCGCCGCGCCCACCACTCGCCTGCGCTATCCCGACGGTCGGAGCGCTTGAAGGGTAACCGCGACCAACGGCGGATGGGTGAGGCCGCGGGAGCGACGGTCTGGACCACGACGGACGTCGCGGTAGCTCAAATGAATTTAGGCCTTGTAGTCGTAGAAGCCCTTTCCTGTCTTGCGGCCCAGGTCGCCGGCGGTGACCATGCGCTGGAGCAGCTCCGGCGGGAAGAACTTCTCGTCGGCGGTGTCGGTGTAGATGTTGCGGGTGGCGTGCAGCAGCACGTCGACGCCGGTCAGGTCGGTGGTGGCGAGCGGGCCCATCGCGTGGCCGAAGCCGAGCTTGCACGCGACGTCGAGGTCTTCCGGCGAGACCACGCCCGACTCGACGAGCTTGACCGCCTCGACCACCAGCGCGGCGATCAGGCGCGTGGTCACGAAGCCGGCGATGTCGCGGTTGACCACCACGCACGTCTTGCCGATCTCCTCGGCGAAGGCCCGCGCGGTGGCGAGCGTGGCGTCCGAGGTCTTGTATCCGCGGACGAGCTCGCAGAGCTTCATCATCGGCACCGGGGAGAAGAAGTGCGTGCCCACGACCGACTCGGGCCGTTGGGTGGCGGCGGCGATCTGGGTGACCGGGATGGCGCTCGTGTTGGTCGCCAGCACCGCCTCGGGTCCGCAGATCTTGTCGAGCTGGCGAAACACCTCCTGCTTGACGTCGAGCCGCTCGAAGACCGCCTCGACCACGATGTCGGCCTCGGCCGCCGCCTCGAGGTCGGTGGTCGTGGTGACGCGTCCCAGCGCGGCCTCGACGTCGCCCGGCTCGATCGTGCCCTTGCTGGCGAACTTCTCCAGCGAGCGCCGGATGCCCTCCACGCCCCGCCGCGTCGCGGTGTCATCAAGGTCACGAAGGGTAACCGTCCAACCGGCCCGCGCCGCTACCTGGGCGATGCCCGAACCCATCAGACCGGCCCCGATGACCGCCAGTCGACCCGCCATGCTCTCACTCCTCAACTCGTTCCCTGTGGATGGATGCTAAACGACCATTCAGGATGACCTTGAGGTGTCACACTGACGCCATGGCGCTGGCCGACAGCTGGTACCTGGTCGGGCCGCTGATCGCGTTCGCGGTCGTGGGTGTGATGGCCGCCGTGCTGCGCTGGGCCCTCGCGCGGGACCAGCTCCAGGCGACACCCCCACTGGCCGACGACTTCGGGCTGCTGCGGGTGGCCGCGCTCGTCGACCGGCTGGAGATGGCCCAGGCGGTGCGGAGCACGCTGCGGCAGGCCGGCATCCGCTCCACGTTCTCGACCGGGCTGGACGGGCTCATCAAGATCCTCGTGTTTCCGGACGACGCCGGACGGGCGCGGCGGGTGCTGGAACGCGACTCCTCTACTGGAACGTGAAGGTCGGCTCCTCGGGCGCCGCGACCCGCTCGACCTTGACGCCCATGGCCCGGAGGTTCGGCACGAAGTCCGGGTAGCCGCGGTCGATGTGGTGCACGTGGGAGACCTCGGTCATCCCGTCGGCGCAGAGTGCGGCCATCACCAGCCCGGCGCCGGCCCGGATGTCGGTGGCCCGCACCGGCGCGCTGGAAAGCCGCTCCCGCCCCTGCACGACCGCGTGGTGCCCGTCGGTGCGGATGTCGGCGCCGAGCCGGACCATCTCGTTTACGAACATGAAGCGGCCGTCGAAGATGTTTTCGGTGACCAGCGAGGAACCGTCGCTCACCGCGGCGAGGCCGATCGCCATCGGCAGGAGGTCGGTCGGAAAGCCTGGAAACGGCAGCGTGACCACGTCGACCGCGGTCGGCCGCCGGTCCATCTGCACCCGAAACGCGTGCGGCCGGGTCTCCACCAGCCCACCCGCCGAGATCACCTTGTCGAGGGCGATCTCCAGGTGGGCGGGGTCGACGCCGGTCACGGTGACGTCTCCCTGTGTCATCGCCGCGCCGAACGCCCACGTGCCGCCCACGATGCGGTCGCCGATGGTGGCGTGACGCACCGGGCGCAGCTCGCGCACACCCTGCACGCGGAGCGTGGACGTGCCGGCCCCCTCGATGCGCGCGCCCATCTCGGTGAGCATCGTGCAGATGTCGACGATCTCCGGCTCGCGGGCCACGTTGTCGATGACCGTCTCACCACGCGCCAGCACGGCCGCCATCAGCAGGTTTTCGGTCGCGCCCACGCTCGGGAAGTCGAGCCAGATCGTCGCGCCGCGCAGCCCGCGCGGCGCCGAGGCGATGACGAAGCCGTGCTCGCCGGTGATCTCCGCGCCCATCCGGGCCAGGCCGTCGATGTGCATGTCGAGCCCGCGCGCGCCGATCGCGTCGCCACCGGGGTGGGCCACCCGCACGAACCCGCGCCGGGCCAGCAGCGGGCCGAGCACGCAGATCGAGGCGCGCAGCCGGCGCACGAGGTCGTAGTCGGCCTCCGTGCCGGTCTCCTCCGGCACGTCGATCGAGACCTCGTCGCCGGCGTACTCCACCGTGCAGCCGAGCCGCCGCAGCACCTCGCCCATGATCGCGATGTCCGTGATGCGAGGGATGTTGCTCACCACGCTCCGGCCGGGCGCCAGCAGCGCCGCCGCCATCAGCTTGAGAGCCGAGTTCTTGGCGCCGACGACGTGTACCTCGCCCGCCAGCCGCGCCCCACCGAGCACCTGGATCACATCCACGTCGGCCATCGTAGAAGCCCCGCCCGCTGCCGTGTCGGCGGCGGTGAGCGCTGACGGTCGTACGCTAAGGCTCATGGCCGTCCACCTCACCCGGATCTACACGAAAGCCGGCGACACCGGCACGACCCGGCTCGTCAACAACGAGAAGGTGTCGAAGACCCACCCGCGCATCTCGGCGTACGCCGACGTGGACGAGTGCAACGCCGCGATCGGGGTCGCGCTCGCGCTGGGGCAGCTCGCCGACGACGTGCGGGAGGTGCTCTCCACTGTGCAGAACGACCTCTTCGACGTGGGCGCCGATCTGGCGAATCCCTCGTCGGAGCCGGGGCTCAGGGTGACCGAAGCGTATGTGACCCGCCTCGAGGGCTGGTGCGACGACTTCAACGCGCGACTGTCCACACTCGACTCCTTCGTGTTGCCGGGTGGCACACCGGGTGCCGCGCTGCTGCACGTGGCGCGCACGGTCGCGCGCCGCGCCGAGCGTGCGGCGTGGACGCTCGTGGAGACCGATCCCGAACGAACCGGCACCCTCCCGGCAAAGTATCTCAATAGGCTGTCGGATCTGCTGTTCATCCTGGCGAGAACGGCGAATCCCGACGGCGACGTGCTCTGGGTGCCGGGCGCCAATCGATGAGACGTGGAGCGCTGGTCTTCGGTGTGCTGGCGCTCGTGTCCTGCTCATCGCCCTCGTCACCCTCGTCGCCGCAGGCTTTGACCTGGCGGGAGGTCACCTTCCCAGCCGCCGGCGCCACCGTCCAGGACGTCGCCTTCTGCGACGATCACTGGCTCGCGGTGGGTGGGCTGGCGACCGGACCCGCGGCTTGGCGGAGCACGGACGGCACGACCTGGACCGCGGTGCGGCTCGCGCCCGTCAGCTTCTACGGCAGACAGAGCACGATTTCCACGGTCGCCTGCCGGGGCGCCGACGCCGTGGCGGTGGGCGCCGCGTCGGGCGGTGCGCACGGCAACCCGCGCACGAGCACGTGGCGCAGCCGCCCGGACGGGAGCTGGCTGGAGTACGAGCCGGCGTTCACCCAGTTCGGCGGACAGGACTCGGTCGGTGTCGGCGCGGCCGCCGCCTCACTGGCCCCACCCGCCACGTGGGCGATCGTCGGCAACTGGCTCGGCCCCGACGGCTCCCCCGGCCCCGCGCTGTGGCATTCGGCGGACGGGGCGACCTTCGAGCGCTCGCTCGTCGCGCCGGGATCGTCCGCCCGTGGCACGGACGTGGCACCCCTGCCGGGTGGCGGCTGGCTGGTGGCCGGCGAGGCGTACGGGGCCACGCTCACCGGCGCATCCTGGACCTCCGAGGACGGCGCGACGTGGGCTCCGGTCCCGGTGGGCGGCCCGCTCGCGCTGGTCACCCCGCACGGCGACGGCACGCTGGGCGTCGGCCCGGCCGGCGCGTGGTGGTTCGACGGCAAGACCTGGCAGCGACGCGGTGGCTTCGGCGACGCGGGCGGCTGGCGCTTCCTGAGCCTGGCCGCCGCCTCGCCCGGCGGGCTGGCGGTCGTCACGGCCGCCACCGGCTCCACATGCCGCATGTGGACCACGCGCGACGGCGGCACGACCTGGGCGGAGGCCACGATGCCGGTGTCCCTGCCGGTGACGGCCGAGACGGTCGCCGCGATCGCCGTGCACGGCGACACCGTGCTCCTGGCCACGGATGACGGCACGGATGCCCGCCTCTGGCTCACGACCGCGCCGTAACACTCGTGCGCCGTTTCTCCGGGCTCGTCGGTTGGCTATCGCCAGATGTTCGTCGCGGCAGCCCGAGTCTCTGTCTTGAGTAGATCTTGTCCTGAGCTACCGCGATGTGCGTCGTGGTCCGGACCGCTGCTCCCGCGGCCTCACCCGATAGACGGGGCAGCTCGACAGCATGGCCGCGCGATACGCGGGGTCCGGGGCGCTGGAGCGAGCGGGACCGAGAAGGATGGCTAGTGGGTGGCTAGAAACGAGGAGACCGCCCCGGGTGGGGCGGCCTCCAGCCACGACATGAAGCCTGTCACCGTCGACTTGGCCATGGCGATCTCGACGGGCGCCTGGTGGCTGACACAGCGCAGGATCACCCAGTCGGCGGGCATGCTCATCAGCTCTTGGCCCTCGGGCTTGCGCCGCCGCTCGACCACCAGGCCGTTGCGGGAGAGGCGGCGCTTGGGGCGGATGGCGAGGCTGAGAAAGCGGTAGAAGCGCAGCTCGTCACCGACGAAGCGGCCGATGCCGGGTGACCAGCCGCGGCCATCGAGCATTGTGGACACGCGCAGACTCAGCCTGATGGTGCCGGAGCCGGCCATGAGGGCACGGCGGACGAACAGGATCGCCACGAAGGCGAGCAGGATGAGAACGCCGACCCCGATCCACTCCAAGACCAGCATCGGCGCGCCGTCAGCGGGCGGCTGGAGTGGCCTGCTCGGCGCTCTCGGCGAGCACCGTCACGCCCTGGTCCGTTATGGAGAGGAAGCCGCCGGCCACGTCGTAGGCGATCTCCTCGCCGCCGGAGACCTTGACCCGGACCTGGCTCGGCTCGGCCAGCTGGCCGAGCAGTGGCGCGTGGCCGGGGAGCACACCCAGCTCACCCTCGGTGGTCCGCGCGACGAGCATCTCGGCCTCGCCGGACCAGACCTTTTCCTCGACGGCTACGACCTCGACGTGCAGCTGGCTTGCCACGCTGTCTCCTCGGCAACTCTGGGGATTACAGCGAGTCTAGTCAGCCGACCGGCACCCGCCCCCACGAGGGTGGCGTGTAACACAGTCACTTGTTGACGAGCTCGGGGTGCGAGGCCATGAACGTATCGACGGTGTCGCGCCGCACCGCGTCGAAGAAGTCTTCGGACGGAGGCAGGAGCCGCTCGCCGCGGTAGTTGCTGCCCTTGCCCACGCCTTCACCCGGCAGCTTGACCATGGTGATCGAGCTGGAACGGATATTGCGCAAGGTGATGGCGTAGTCGACCACGCTGTGGCCGCGGCCGTTGAAGGTCAGCGACTGCCCGGCGGCGCGCAGCACGCTGTCGAGCTTGAGCGGGTTGGTCACCACGTCCTTGCTGAACGCCTGGTCGACCATCGCCTTCAAGAACTGCTGCTGGTGGCGCTGCCGCACGTAGTCGCCGCCGACCGTCTTGCGCTGCCGCACGATGTCGAGCGCCTCCCAGCCCTTGAGGTGGTGGGTGCCCTTCTTGTAGAGCTTTTGCGAGCCCACGTAGCCGTCGCCCCTCGGGTTGCCGTCGCGGCCGCTGCCGTCCGGCTTGAGGTGCTCGGAGCGGATGTCCATGTCGAGGGTCATCGTCACCCCGCCCATGGCGTCGACGATCTTGCGAAAGCCCTGGAAGTTGACGATCGCGCCGGCGTCGAACCGCTTGATCCCGGTGTAGCGGGTGATGGTCATGGCCAGCAGCTCGAAACCCTTCGCCGAGTCGGGCTTTTCCTGGCCGGGCACGCGGCTGCCGTACGCCATCGCGGCGTTTATCTTGTCGCGCCCGCCCCCGAAGTCAGCCTTCGGAAAGGGTGGGATCTCGACGAGCAGGTCGCGCGGGAGCGAGAAGAGATACGCCCGGTCGTGCGCGTCGGGCACGTGCAGGATGAGGATCGAGTCGGAGCGGGGCGGCTCGTTGGGGTTGTCGAGCCGGGGGTCGATGCCGACCAGCAGGATGTTGAGCGGGCCCTTGATGTCGGTCTTCGGCTCTTCGGACGCGGCGGCCTGGTCGCCGAACAGGTCTGCGGTCTTGACCGAGCCCTCGTAGCGGGAAAGCAGCACCTCACTGGCTAGCAGCGTGCCCCCGCTGCCCAGGACGAGCAACGTGCCGAAAATGGTGCACAGCACGGCCCATCTGGGCAGTCGACGCTTAGCCTTGCCCAACTCGACCCTCCCATCACGGATCCCCTCTACAGGTATGACGGATCAGAGGGCGTGAAAGTGTGCTACCCAAAATTAGCCCGGCATAGACCGAGGCGCCCGCCGGATATGGCGGACGCCTCGGGCCGAACAGGTGCAGAACACCCCGAAAGAAGGATCAGTCGTTCTTCATCAGCTCGCGGGCGTTGCGCTCCAGGTCATCGAGGCCGCCGCACATGAAGAAGGCCTGCTCGGGGAAGTGGTCGTACTCGCCCTCGCTGATCTTCTTGAACGCCTCGACGGTGTCCTTGATCGGCACGAAGGAGCCCTCGATGCCGGTGAAGACCTTCGCCGCGTAGGTGTTCTGCGACAGGAAGCGCTCGATCCGGCGGGCCCGGCCCACCGTGATCTTGTCTTCTTCGGAGAGCTCGTCCATGCCGAGGATCGCGATGATGTCCTGGAGGTCCTTGTAGCGCTGGAGGATCCGCTTGACCTCGGACGCCACCGTGTAGTGCTCCTGCCCCACGAACTCGGCGGCGAGGATGCGGGACGACGACGCCAGCGGGTCGACCGCCGGGTAGATGCCCTTGTCGGAGATCGACCGCTCCAGGTTGGTGGTCGCGTCCAGGTGGGCGAACGTGGTGGCCGGCGCCGGGTCGGTGTAGTCGTCGGCGGGCACGTAGATCGCCTGCATCGAGGTGATGGCCTGGCCGCGGACCGAGGTGATCCGCTCCTGGAGCTCACCCATCTCGTCCGCCAGCGTCGGCTGGTAACCCACCGCCGACGGCATGCGGCCGAGCAGCGTGGAGACCTCGGAACCGGCCTGGGTGAACCGGAAGATGTTGTCGATGAAGAGCAGCACTTCCTGCTTTTGCACGTCGCGGAAGTACTCGGCCATCGTCAGCGCCGACAGTGCCACCCGGAGGCGGGTGCCCGGCGGCTCGTCCATCTGGCCGAAGACCAGCGCGGTCTTGTCGATGACGCCGGTCTCGGTCATCTCCAGGATCAGGTCGTTGCCCTCGCGGGTGCGCTCGCCGACGCCGGCGAACACCGAGGTGCCACCGAAGTTGTTGGCGACCCGGATGATCATCTCCTGGATGAGCACCGTCTTGCCCACGCCGGCGCCACCGAAGAGGCCGATCTTGCCGCCCTTCACGTACGGGGCGAGCAGGTCGAGCACCTTGATGCCGGTCTCCAGCATCTCGGTCTTCGGCTCGAGGTCGGCGAACGCCGGCGGCTTGCGGTGGATCTCCCAGCGGTCCTTGATCTCGAGCTTCTCGCCCTCCTTGAGGTTGAGGCACTCGCCGATCGCGTTGAACACGTGGCCCTTGGTGGCGTCGCCGACCGGCACCGAGATGCGCGCGCCGGTGTCGCGCACCTCGGCGCCCCGGACCAGGCCGTCGGTGGGCTGCATCGAGATCGCGCGGACCAGGTTGTCACCCAGGTGCTGGGCGACCTCCAGGGTCAGCGTCTTGTCACCCTCGGCGAGCGACACGTCGACATGCAGCGCGTTGAAGATCTCGGGCATCGCGTCGCGCGGGAACTCGGCGTCGACGACCGGGCCGATGACCCGGACCACGCGGCCCGTGGCGGTCTTGGTCTCTGCTGGAGCAGTCATCACACATCACTTCCCGCCGCGGCGAGCGCGTCCACGCCGCCGACGATCTCGCTGATCTCCTGGGTGATCCCGGCCTGACGCGCGGAGTTCATCTGGCGCGTGTAGCTCTGGATCATGTCTTCCGCGTTGTCCGTCGCGCTCTTCATCGCGCGCCGGCGGGCCGCCGACTCGCTCGCCGCCGAATCGAGCAGGGCGGCGTAGATGCGCGTGTTGATGTACTTGGGCAGCAGCGCGTCGAGCAGCGCCTCCGCCTCCGGCTCGAACTCGTACGCCGGGAGCAGACCCTCCGACCGGGGCCGGTCCTCGACCTCCATAGGACCGATGATCCGGGTTGTCGGCGCCTGCGTCATCAGCGACTTGAACTCGGTGTACACGATGTGCAACTCGTCAACGCCCTGCACGCCATCCGGACCGGAGTGGTCTTCGCCGTCGTCCGCGCCGTGGATGAACGCCTTGATCAGCGTCTCACCCACCTCGCGCGCGTCCGCGAACGCCGGCTGCTCGGAGAAGCCGGTCCAGCTCGCCTCGATCGGCCGGTTGCGGAACCGGTAGTACGTCACGCCCTTGCGGCCGATGACGTACAGGACCGGCTCCTTGCCGTCTTCTCGCAGGCGCGCCATCAGCGACTCGGCCGTCTTGATCGCGTTCGAGCTGTAGCCGCCGGCCAGGCCGCGGTCGCTCGTGATGAGCAGCACCCCGGCCCGCCGCACCTGGGGGCGCGCTGTCAGCAGCGGGTGGTCGACGCTGGCGTTCGACGCGAGCGCCGTCAGCACGCCGGTGATGGCCTGGGCGTACGGCAGGGAAGCCGCCACCCGTGCCTGGGCCTTGGCGATGCGGCTCGTCGCGACGAGCTCCATCGCCTTGGTGATCTTCTTCATCGACTTCGCCGAGCGGATCCGTTGACGAAGAACGCGAACCTGGGCCGCCATCGATCGTCCCTACTGCTTCTCGGTGGGGGTGTCGCGGTAGCGGGTCACGGTCTCGTGCTCCTGCTCGCCCTCGAGGGCCTTGGCCTCCTCCTCGTGACCGAGCGGGCTCTTCTCCGTGGCAAGGAACATCTGCTTGAACTTCGCGATCGCCTCGTCGAGTGCGTTCGTGATGTCGTCGTCCCAGTTGTTGTCCGCGATCGACTGGAGGGTCGGCTTGTACGAGTGGCGCAGGAACTCGAGGAACTCCGACTCGAACCGCCGCACCTCGTTGACCGGTACGTCGTCGATCTTGCCCTCGGTGCCGGCCCAGATCGAGACGACCTGCTCCTCCACCGGGTACGGCGAGTAGTTGGGCTGCTTGAGCAGCTCGACCAGGCGCGAGCCGCGCTCGAGCTGGTTGCGGGAGGCCCGGTCGAGGTCGGAGGCGAAAGCGGCGAACGCCTCGAGCTCGCGGAACTGGGCCAGGTCGAGCCGCAGCCGGCCGGCCACCTTGCGCAGCGGCTTGACCTGCGCGGCGCCACCCACCCGGGACACCGAGGTGCCCACGTTGATCGCCGGCCGCACGCCCTGGTTGAACAGGTCGGCCTCCAGGAAGATCTGGCCGTCGGTGATCGAGATGACGTTGGTCGGGATGAACGCCGAGATGTCGTTGGCCTTGGTCTCGATGATCGGCAGGCCGGTCATCGAGCCGCCGCCCATCTCGTCGGAGAGCTTGGCGCAGCGCTCCAGCAGCCGGGAGTGCAGGTAGAAGACGTCACCGGGGTACGCCTCGCGGCCCGGCGGGCGGCGCAGCAGCAGCGACACCGCGCGGTAGGCCTCGGCCTGCTTGCTCAGGTCGTCGAAGACGATGAGGACGTGCTTGCCGGCGTACATCCAGTGCTGTCCGATGGCCGAACCGGCGTACGGCGCGAGGTACTTGAAGCCGGCCGGGTCGGAGGCGGGCGAGGCGACGATGGTGGTGTACTCCATCGCCCCGTGCTCTTCGAGGATGCCCTTCACCGACGCGACCGTGGAAGCCTTCTGGCCGATCGCGACGTAGATGCAGCGCACCTGCTTTGCCGGGTCGCCGGACTCCCAGTTGGCCCGCTGGTTGAGGATCGTGTCCAGCGCGACGGTGGTCTTGCCGGTCTTGCGGTCGCCGATGATCAGCTGCCGCTGGCCCCGGCCGATCGCGGTCATCGCGTCGATGGCCTTGATGCCGGTCTGGAGCGCCTCTTTCACCGGCTGGCGGGCCATCACGTTGGGCGCCTGGAGCTCAAGCTCGCGGAAGCCCTCGTTTTCGATGTCGCCGAGGCCGTCGATCGGCGCGCCGAGCGGGTTTACCACGCGGCCCAGGAACTTGTCGCCGACCGGAACGGAGAGCACGCGGCCGGTGCGCTTGACGGGCTGGCCCTCCTCGATGCCGGCGAACTCGCCCAGGACCACGACACCGATCTCGCGGACGTCGAGGTTGAGGGCCACGCCCAGCGTGCCGTCCTCGAACTCCAGGAGCTCGTTGGCCATCGTCGAGGGCAGGCCCTCCACGTGGGCGATACCGTCACCCGCGTCGGAGACGGTGCCGACCTCCTCGCGGGAGATGTCGGGCGTGTACGAGGAGACGTAGCGCTCCAGGGCGCCGCGGATCTCCTCCGTCGAGATGGTCAGCTCGGCCATCCTCAGCTTCCTTCTGGGTTCGAGTGGTACAAAGCGGGCCTTAGCGCTTCGCGAGCGCGTTGCGTGTATCGGTGAGCCGGCGCAGGACCGTGCCGTCGTACAGGTCGGAGCCGACCCGCACGCTCATCCCGCCGAGGATCTCCGGCCGCACAACCTGCTTGACGGAGACCTCTCGACCGTACAGTTCGGCGAGCTTGGCGCCCAGCCGGCGCTCTTCCTCGTCGGTCAGCGCGGCGGCCACGGTGACGTATGCCACCTGGCGGTCCCGCCGATCCGCGGCCAGCTCGACAAGCCTCGTCAGCGCGCCGTCGAACGAGCGCCCCCCGAAGCCGGCGAGAGCCACCTCGACCAGCCGGACGGTCACCGGCTTGGCCTTCCCGTCGAGTAGCGCTTTCGCCAGGGTGACCCGCTGCGACGGCGGCGCGACGACGTCGCCCAGCGCACCGGCGAGCGCCGGGTCACCGGAGACGACCTGCCCGAAACGGAACAGCTCGTCTTCCACCTCGCCGAGGTCGCCGCCGCGCTCGGCGCTGGCCAGCAGGGCCTCCACGCCCAGCCGCTCGGTCGCGTCGAGCAGCTCGGACGGCGCCGACCACCGCCCGGTGACGAGCGCGCCGACCATCTCGACGGCCGGCTTGCCGACCTTGTTGCCGAGCAGGCCGGACAGCAGACCCTGGCGGTCTTCGCCGCCGCGGGCCGGGTCGGAGAGCGCCCGGCGCAGCCGCGGCTCGCGCCGCAGCAGGTCGGCCACCGCGAGCACGTCGGCGGCGGTGCCGGCGATCGTCTCCGGGTTGGCCCGGCGGGCGTGCGCCTCCAGCCGCTCGGCGGCGGCGGTGTACGACTCCCGGCTGGCTCCCTGCATCAGCGGGCCCCGGTGCTCTCGAGGTCGGAAAGGAACCGCTCGACCGTGCCCTTGCGCCGCGCCTCGTCGGCCAGCGACTCACCCACGATCTTGCTGGCGAGGTCGACGGCGATCGTGCCGACCTCGGCCCGCAGCTCGCGGACGATGGTCGCCCGCTCGGCCGCGAGTTGCTCCTTGCCCGCCGCGATGATGCGGTCGGACTCCTCCCGCGCCTTGGCGAGGACGTCCTGCCGGATGCCCTCGGCGTCGGCGCGCGCGTCGTCCCGGATCCGGGCGGCGTCCGTGCGTGCCTCGGCCAGCTGGGCACGGTACTGCTCCAGCAGCTGGTTTGCCTCGGCCTGCGCCGCCTCGGCCCGCTTGATGCCACCCTCGATGGCCTCGACCCGCGCCTTGAAGGTCTGCTCCATGCGCGGGAAGACGAACTTCATCAGCACGTAGCAGAGCAGCGCGAACGCGACGGTGCCGACCACGATCTCCTGCCAGAGCGGGATGATCGGGTTGTGCTCCTCGGCCCCCTCGGCGGCGAGCAATTCCAACATGGGAACCTCCCTTCGGAAGGCTGTCAGCCAGCCCAGATGAAGCCGAACGCGACACCCAGCAGGGCGAGCGCCTCGACCACGGCGAAGCCGATCCAGACGAACGGCTGGGTCAGGCGGGACGACTCGGGCTGGCGCGCAGTCGCCTGGACGTAGCTGGCGAAGATCAGGCCGACGCCGATGCCGGGGCCGATAGCGGCCAGGCCGTAGCCGATGGCGGCGGTGCTGCCCGTTACCTCAGCGAGCAGTGGCATAGCTGTACTTCCTCCTGGTTATCGCGGCGTGTCGGTCACGCGCGGGACGACAGAACTTACAGATCAGTGCTCTTCGGCGAGCGCGCCCTGGACGTAGCTCGCGGTCAGGACCGTGAACACGTACGCCTGAAGGACGATGACCAGCGCCTCGAGGAACGTCAGCGCGATGGCCATCAGCCACGACACGACGGACACCGGCGCGAGCCAGGCGTTCGAGTTGAGCATTACGAAGCCGCCGAGCGTGAACACCAGCAGGATCATGTGGCCGGCGAACATGTTCGCGAAGAGCCGGACCGCCAGCGTGAACGGCCGGAAGACGAAGGTCGAGATGAACTCGATCGGCACCAGCAACGGCAGGATGAACCAGGGCGCCGGTGGGATAAGCGAGTTCTTCATGTACTTCGCGAAGCCGTGCTGGCGAATGCCGACGAAGTTGAAGAGCACCCAGCTGATCACCGCGAGGATCGCCGGGAACGCGATGTGCGAGTTGGGCGACATCTGGATGCCGGGGATGATGCCGAAAAGGTTGGTCAGCAACACGAAGCAGAAGAGCGTCGTCAGGTACGGCGCGAACCGGATCCCGTCGTGCCCGATCAGGTCTCTGGCCACGTTGTTACGCACGAATCCGTAGATGGACTCGGCGATCCACTGCCGCTTGGTCGGCACCAGCTTGGGGTCACGGTAGGTGACGAGGAAGAAGATGATGAGGGCCGCGACCGCCACCCACACCAGCACCGTGACCTTCGTGAACCAGGGGTTGGTGCCATCGACGATCGGCGGCAGGTAGAAGTCTTCGACGCTTGGCGGCCACGGGATCTCCGCCGCAAGACTGGTGCTCAAGACCCTGCCCCTCCTCTAGACGCCCAGCCGGCGGACAACCAGATAGATGCCCCCGGCCGCGCCGACCACCGATCCGATCCCGATCGCGATGCCACCGAGATCAAGCCAACGGTCGACCAGCCAACCGATGAAGCCCCACACCGCGATGCCCGCGATGAGATAGCTAATCGCCACCCACCCCTGCCCGGCACCGCCGCCGTCAGGAGGTTGGGGGGATTGGTCACCGGCCATGACGCGCCGAACCATATCAGGGAGGATTGTTGAGGGTGCGACTCACCCCCCACGCAAGAGCCTTGTGCGGGCGGCTGAGAGACTGGAGTCGTCTGTGCCCGTACGCTACTCCTCCAACGCCACTCCAGTCGCCCGCCGTTCGCCGGGTGTTCGCCATCTGGATGAGACGCCGGTCACTCCGTAGCCGCTTGTCGATGCCCTGCCTATTGGATCGCGCGTTCGCGCGAACGTGGCCATACCCGGGTGAGCCACCAGATATGCACGCCGGTCCAGGCGACGATCCCCGCGGCAACACCCCAGCCGAACGGCACGAGGCCGGGCCAGTCGCTGGTGCCGACCAGGATCATCACGCCGGCCAGCAGGCTGTACTTCATCACGTAGAGCCCGACGCCGAACGGCAGCACGAGGCGGGGATTTTGCTTGTCGGCCCAGGCGAGCACCACTGTGGACAGTGTGAAGCTGGCGCTGGGCAAGGCGACGCCGATCGCCGCGCCGAGCGCGCCGGCCCCGCCCCGGGTGAGCCCGCCGACGATCGCACCGAGCACGATGGCCACCGCGCTCGTCACCAGCAGCGTGGGCAGGTGCCGCAGGCGCCAGCGCCCGTCGTCCGTGACCTCCGCCGGCGCCGTCATCGGGGGTACGCCGGGTAGGTGCGGACCAGCTCGGCGACCTCGGTGCGCACGTCGTCGAGGGTGCGCCCGCCCGCCGCCGGGTCGGTGCGCACCGCCTTGGCGATCAGCCCAGCGATCTGCCGCATCTCCGCCTCCCGCATGCCCTGGGTGGTCACGCTCGGCGTGCCCACCCGGATCCCGGAGGCGACCATCGGCTTCTGCGGGTCGTACGGGATCGCGTTCTTGTTGAGTGTGATCGAGGCGGCGTCGCACCGCTCCTCCGCCTCCCGCCCGGTGACGCCCACGTCGCGCAGGTCGATCAGCGCCAGGTGGGTGTCGGTGCCGCCGGAGACCGGCCGCATCCCCTCGGCGGCCAGCCCGGCGGCGAGCGCCTGCGCGTTTTTGACCACCTGCGTCGCGTACCCCTGGAAGTCGGGCAGCGACGCCTCGCGGAGGGCGACCGCCTTCGCGGCGACGGCGTGCATCAGCGGCCCGCCCTGGGTGAAGGGGAAGACCGCCTTGTCGATGCGCTCGGCCAGCCCGGCGCGGCACAGGATCATGCCGCCGCGCGGCCCGCGGAGCACCTTGTGCGTGGTGAACGTGACGACGTCGGCGTGCGGGACCGGTGAGGGGATCGCCTTGCCCGCGACGAGCCCGATGAAGTGGGCCGCGTCGACCAGCAGGTAGGCGCCGACCTCGTCGGCGATCTCGCGGAACGTGGCGAAGTCGATCAGCCGGGGATACGCGGTGGCGCCACAGATGATCATCTTCGGGCGGTGCGCCAGCGCCAGCTCGCGCACCTCGTCGTAGTCGATCAGCTCGTCGTCCTTGCGCACGGTGTACCCGACGGTGGCGAACCACTTGCCGGAAAAGTTGACCTTGCTGCCGTGGGTCAGGTGGCCACCGTGCGGCAGGTCCATGGCGAGCACCGTGTCGCCCGGCTGGAGCAGCGCCGCGTACGCCGCGAGGTTGGCGCTCGCCCCGCTGTGCGGCTGGAGGTTGGCGTGGTCGGCGCCGAACAGCTCCTTGGCCCGCGCGATGCCGATCTGCTCAGCCTTGTCGACCTCGGCGCAGCCGCCGTAGTAGCGCCGCCCGGGGTATCCCTCCGCGTACTTGTTGGTCAGCGTCGAGCCGAGCGCGGCGAGGACCGCCGGCGAGGTCAGGTTTTCGCTCGCGATGAGCTGGAGGCCGCCGCGCACCCGGTCGAGCTCGCCGAGCACCACGGCGGCGATCTCCGGGTCGGTGGCCTCGAGCGCCGCGAAGTCAGGCCCCCAGAAAACGCTCATGCCCGTCCTCGCTTCGCTGCGGGCGGGCACGAGGCTCCAAAAACGCTGTGCCCACTGATTCGCTCGCTCCGCTCGCTCATTGGGGCAGTTTAGGGGCCGCCGAAGGCGGCGCCGGCGCTCGGAGGGGTGAAGCCCTTCTCCGGCTGGCCGGAAAGGGCGGAGGCCATCGTGCGGGCGACCGCGATCACCACGTCCCGCTGGATCGCCGAGCCGACGTGATCCTGCGGGTCGTCCGGGTTGGCGGCGATCGATGCGACCGCCAGCTCCGGGGTGAACCCGACGAACGACTCCGTCGAGGCGTCCTCCGAGGTACCCGTCTTGCCCGCCACCGGCCGCCCGCCCAGGATCTGCGAGACCTGCTCGGCGGTGCCGCCGTCGCAGCGGCTGAACGCGGACTGGTCGCCGACCGGGCAGCGCGCCGCGTCGGTGGCCGCGCGGGCCACGTCTTCGCTCACCACCCGCTCGCACTTCGGGTCACCGGCGGCCACCTTCTTGCCGGACGGGTCGGTGATCGACAGCACCGGCGTCGGCTTGCAGTACATGCCCTCGGCGGCCACCGTGGCGTACGCGTTGGCGAGGTCGAGCGGCGTGGTGGCCGCGACGCCGAGCGTGAACGAGCCCCACCCGGCCGCGTTGTCCTTCGCGAAGTTGGCGTCGCTGTCGGCCCGGAACGTGATGCCCAGCCGCTGCGCCATCTCGACCACCTTGTCGGCGCCGACCTGCTGCTCCAGCCACACGAAGTACGTGTTGACCGAGCGCCCGAAGCCGGTCCACATCGTGCGGTAGCCGTCCATCCACGACGGGTTGGCGTTGCTCGGGCACCACTTGCCGTCGCAGCTGCCCTCGCCGCTGGCCGGGTACTGGGAGACGAAGCGGGCGGGAGCGTCGAAGCCGGTGTCCAGGCTCCGCCCGGACTCCAGCGCGGCCAGCATCGTGAAAAGCTTGAACGTCGAACCGGCCTGGTACCCGTCGATCGCACCGCCGCCGGCGATCAGCTGGTTGGTGGTGTCCTTGAGGCTGTAGTGGCGGTTGACGGCCATCGCGAGCACGCGCCCCGTGCCGGGCTGGACGACCGCCATCGGCGCCGCGCGGTCGCTGCCGTACCCGTACACGTCGAGCACGTTGCGCTGGGCCGCCTTCTGGACATCGGGGTCGAGCGAGGTGACCACCGAGTACCCGCCCTGGAGCAGGTTGCGCTCGCGGTCCTGCGGCGTCGCGCCGAACTCCGGCTGGGCCATCCACCACTGCCGCACGTAGTCGCAGAAGAAGCCCCACGTGTTGTCGCTCGCCGCGGTGCAGCCGCTGGGCATCTCGGTGGGCTTGAGGCGGAGCGGCTCGGCCTTGGCCTCGGCCGCCTGGGCGGGAGTGATCTTCCCGGTACGGGCCATCGAGTCGAGCACGTAGGCCCGGCGCTCCAGCGCCCGGTCCTTGTCGCCGCCGATCGGGCTGTCCGCGTCGGGCGACTGCACGAGGCCGGCGAGCAGGGCCGCCTCGGCGAGCGTCAGCTTGTCCGGCTCCTTGGCGAAGTAGCGCTCGCTGGCCGCCGCGATGCCGTACGCGCCGGCGCCGAAGTACGCGATGTTCAGGTACCGGCTGAGGATCTCCTGCTTGGACAGCTCCTGCTCGAGCGCGACCGCGTACCGCATCTCCTGGATCTTGCGGCCGGCGGTGTCGGCGGTGGCCTCCTCGCGCTGCTTCTCGCTGAGGCCGGGGTCGGTCTTGAGCACGTTCCGGACGTACTGCATGGTCAGCGTCGAGGCGCCCTGCTCGACCTTGCCGCCGGAGCCGTTCGCGACGAAGGCACGGATGACGCTGCGCAGGTCGACGCCGCCGTGCTCGAAGAAGCGGGCGTCCTCGGCCGCCACGATCGCCTGCTGCATGACCGGCGCCACGTCGTCGAGCGGCACGTCTTCGCGGTTGACGTCGTAGAAGCTGGTGATCAGGGTCTTGCCGTCGTTGGCGTAGACGTACGAGCGCTGGGCGGGCGGTGGCGTCTTCAGGTCGCTGGGCAGGTCCAGAAACGCGTCGCTGGCTGACTTGGCGGTCAGTGCCAGCACCGCGTTGGCGGGGAAGACCGCCGCGGCCAGGGCCAGGCCGGCGAGCACGCCGCAGAGGACAAGGGTCACGAGTTTGGAGAGCACAGACCGGGCACGCACCCGCCAAGACTTGCCACGACAGGCCCCGGTAAACCACGTCTGGGGCGGATTGTCAGGTAACTCTCAGCGGCACGCCCGTCAGGATCGCCGTCGGTGGAGGAGGACCGCGAAGAGCGCGCCGAGGACGACGATCACCGCCGCGCCACCGCCGATGAGCGGGAGGGCGCTGGTGCTGGAGACGGGCTCGGGAGCGGATGCCGGAGCTGGAGGCGCCTCCGTGGCGGTAGGTTTCTCCGCCTTCGCCGGCTTGGGCACGGGCTGTGCCGCGGGCTTCGCCGCCGGCTTCACGAAAACCACATCCGAGCACGAGTAGTACGTATCCGGAGTGCTCGAATTCTGCCAGATCGTGTAGATCAGGTGGCGCCCGCTCTTGTTCGCCGGCAGCGTCCCCTTCATCCGGTACGCACCGTCGCGGAACGCCGGGTCCGCCACCGACAGGAACGGCTTGCTCTCCAGGTCTGACCACGCCAGCGGCCGCTTCGGGTCGTAGCCGTCCCGGGTGACATAGAGCTTGAACGTGCCCTCGTGCCGGATGGTCCCCGCGTACGAGAACGCGAAGCTCGCCCCGGACGTCAGCCGCGTGGTCGGCCAGTCGGCACGGGCCAGGTCGAGCCCGGCGTACCGGTCGATGCCCGCGCTGCACAGCTTGCCGTCCGGGATCACCTCGCGGTCCCGCCCACCCACGTCCGGCAGGCGCAGATTGTCCCAGTCGGCCCACTGCTGCCGGCCGCTCGCCGCGAGCGCCGCCTCGCACGCCGCCGAGCCGGCGCTCGTGCCCTCGGTGCCACACGCGGCCAGCCGGCTCACCGGGTTGGTGAGCGCACCGTGTGCCTGGGCGGTGCCGGGCACGGCGAGCACCACCACCGCGGCCGCGGCGAGCGCGCAGAGCACCTTCACGGGCTGGGATACGTAGCCGGCGGCCGGACCGTTCAAAGCGCGGCGGCGATCTCCTCCGCGGTGACCGGCCCCGCGCGGAGCACCTCGGGTGCCGGGCCGGTCAGGCGCACGAGCGTCGAAGCGGCCGGGTAGCGCACCGCCGACTTGTCTTCCACCACCGGCACGTCGCGCGCGTCGCCCCAGGGCAGCTCGTCCAGCAGCTCCCGGTCGTACGGCCGGGTCTCCTCGCCGGAGCGGTTGAGGCTGGTGGCGGTCACCGGCGCGTCGAGGGTGGCGATGACCTGGAGCGTGGCCGGGTGGTCCGGCACCCGGATGCCCACCGTGCCGCCGAGCGTGACCATCTCGTCGGGCAGCGCGCCGGTCTGCGGCACCACCACCGTCAGCGGGCCGGGTGTGAAAGCGCCCATCACCCGCCGCGCCGCAGGCGAGAGCTCCGCGTAGCGCGCGGCCATGCCGATCGACGCGCAGGCCACGTGCATGGCGTGCGCGTAGTCACGCTCCTTGACGTCGAACGCCGCGCGCAGGGCGGGCAGCGAGGTCGCCAGCGCGGCGAGCATGAAGCCGGTCTCGGTGGGCAGCACGGCCAACCCACCGTCGCGCAGGCGCCCGGCCACGAACTCCGCGTCGGCGAGCCGCAGCAGCCCGGAGTGCGTGGACGGCGCGAGGACGTGGAAACGGGTCACTGGACCGCCTCCGGCATGATGGCGCGGGCGAGCGGGTCGACGGTGTCTTCGATCTCGTCGGCCACGCGGGTGAACGCCTGGTCGCCGCGGCCCCACGGGTCGTCAAGGTCGTCGGAGGCCAGGGCCGGTGAGCTGCCCCGGGCGGAGTTGACCGCCTCGACCAGCGCGACCCCCCGGTGGTACACGGCGTCGGGTGTCGGCTCCGCGGCCGGGAGGGCGGTGAGGTCGACGGTGCCGAGCAGGCGGCCGAACTCGCCGAGCACGAACGTGCGCGCGGCCGCGTCGGGGCGCAGCGCCACCACGTACTCCAGCTGGTCGGCCGTTGCCGTGAGGACGAGGTCGGCGGCGTCGATCAGGTCTGAGCGGAGCTTGCGGGCGAGGAATCCGTTGGTGTCTCCGCCGCGGGCCCGCACCTGGCGCGCGGCCGGCGGGTTCATCTCCTCGCCGGCGTGCCAGCCGCCGGTGCCGGCGCTGTGGCTGTGCAGCAGCTCCTCGGCCGGCGGGGCCGCGCCTACCTTGGCCAGCCGCTCGCGCACCGCCCGGTCGAGCAGCCGCTCGGCCATCGGGGAGCGGCAGATGTTGCCCATGCACACATGCAGGACCGTGAAGGGCGGCACGTCAGGACTCCGCGTCCTGGGCCACGATCTCCGGCGCGACGTCGCGGATCTTTTCGAACGGGATCGCGCCGGCGCGCAGCAGCCGCGGCACGTCACCGGTCAGGTCGACGATCGTGCTGGGCTCGGGGTCGACCGAGGCGCCCGCCTCCAGGTAGATCCGCACGGCGTAGCCGAGCTGCTCGCGGGCCTCCTCGGCGGTCTTCGCCGCCGGCTGGCCGAGCTTGTTGGCCGACGACACCGCCATCGGGCCGGTCTCCCGGAGCACCTCCAGCGCCACCGGGTGCAGCGGCATGCGCACCGCGACCGCCCCGCCGGTCTCGCCGAGGTCCCACTGGAGGCTCGGCGCGTGCTCCACGATGATCGTGAGAGCGCCCGGCCAGAACGCGTCGGCCAGGTCGCGGGCCAGCTTGGGCAGCATGAAGACCAGGCCGTCGAGCGTGTGGCGGGAGCCGACCAGCACCGGCGGGGGCGCCTGCGGGCCGGGGCCCTTGGCGTCGCGCAGGGCCGTCACCGCGTACGGGGTGAACGCGTCCGCGCCGATCCCGTACACCGTGTCGGTCGGGAGCACCACGAGCTCGCCGTTCTTGACCGCCTCGATCGCCGCGGCGATGCCTCGGTCGCGGTCGGCCAGCGACCGGCAGTCATAGAGCATCACGGTGTGCAGTCTGCCACGCGGGTGGCGGTCGCGTACCGCGGCCGGCCAGCCAGATCACGATGGTCTTCGATGTCGGTGAAGCATCCGCTCGCGTCGAGCAAGGCGGGCACCGCCGCACCGTGCGAATCGTCGTGTTCCACCCCGAAAACCCCACCCGGCCGGAGCAGCGCCGCCGCCCGCGCGATCACCGGCCGGATCACCGCCAGGCCGTCCCCGCCGGCGAAGACCGCGTCCTCCGGGTCGTGGCCGGCCACATCGGCGGGTACCGGCGCGCCGGCGGGCACGTAGGGCGGGTTGCAGAGCACGGCGCCCACCGTGCCGTCGAGGTCGGCGAGGACGGCCGGATCGGTGGCGTCACCCTCGACCACGTGGATCGGCGCGTCACCGGCGGCGGCCCGCGCCCCGGCGTTGCGGCGCAGCCAGGTCAGGGCGGCCGGGGAACGCTCGACGGCGTACACCCGGGCGCCGGGCACCTCGTTGGCCACCGCGAGCGCGATCGCACCCGAGCCGCTACACAAATCGACGACCGTCTCACCGACTGTTATCAAAGTGACCCCCCAGCCGGCCAGGAGCTCGGTCTCCGGCCGCGGTACGAAGACGCCGGGCCCCACCGCCAGCTCCAGGTGCCGGAACCCGGCACTGCCCACCAGGTGCTGCACCGGCTCACCGCCCGCGCGCCGGACCACGAGCGCCTCGAACTCCGCGAGCTGATTGTCCGTAAAGCCATCTATCAGGGCCAACCGCCCGCGAGGCACGCCGAGGACGTGCGCCGCCAGGATCTCAGCATCGACTCGAGCCGATGGCATACCTACTCTGGACAGGTCGTTTGTGGCACGGGAGATCACTTGCAACGCCCGTGTCCGATCCGTCCCTCCCGTGGGCTGTTCCATATGGCGTGTCACGAGATAATCATTGGACAGCGGGCCGACGCGACGGCTCGCGGGGGCGCCGGGGTCTTCCGGGGGTTAGGAGGCTTGTGTGAGTTGGCTCGACCAGGTCACCGACCAGGCCGAAACGCTCCGAAAGGCCCGCAGGCTGCAAGAAAGCAGCCGTTCCGCCGAGGCGTGCGTCCTGCTCGACCAGGTCCTCGCCACCACCGACGACCCGTTGACGCGCGCCGACGCCCTGGTGCAGCGGGTCGCCGCCTTGATAAACCTCGGCCGCACCGCGGAGTACAACGTGGCGGTCCAGATGGCGTTCGACGCTATCCGCGACCTCAGCGAGCCGCTCCTGCTGGGAAACCTGCACGCCCTCGCCGCGCTCGCCGCCCAGCACCAGGGCGCGCTGGAGCGGTGCGTGACCCACCTCGTGCACAGCGCCCGCGCGATGGCCACGGTCGAAGACGCCGACTGGGACACCGCCGTGGCGTGGAATGACCTGGCGATGGCCTACTCCTACCTCGGCTTCCACGGCCACGCGCTGGGCGCGATCGAAAAGGCGCGCCAGGTGGCCGCGGCCGCGGAGGTGACGCCGGAGACGTTCGCGGCGCCCGGCATCCGGCTGCGCAACGCGGTCGCGCTCGACCACAACGGCGACACCGACGGATGCCTGCGCGTCCTGCGCGACATCACCGCCGACGCCGAGCGCTTCCTCGACGGCGACGGCGCGGCGAGGCTCCGACCGAGCGGCCGCGCGGCGTACGGGTACGCGATCGCCCGCCGGGCCGCGCTGGGCGAGCCGCCCGAGTCCGCACGCCAGGCGGCCCGGCTGCTGTCCGACGGCGGCGACGGCGCCCGCGCCCGCGACCTGCGGATGCTCGGCGAGGTGTGCCTGGCGATGGCGTCCGGCCGCCCGATCGAGGCGCTCACCCGGCTGGAGACCGTGGCGGTGTCGAGCGAGACGCTGGGGCCGGCCGAGCACGCCCGCCTGCGCAGCCTCACCTACGCGCGGGCCGGCGACCACGCGGCCGCGCACCGGGCCGACCGGCACGCGTTCCGGCTCGCCGCCCAGCGCAGCGACCGCCTCCGCGACGTGTACGTCGAGGGCATCGCCGCCCGCCTCGACCACGAAGACATGCGGCGCGCCGTCTCGCGCTACGAAGACGAGGCGCTGACCGACCCGCTGACCGGCATGGCCAACCGCCGCCACCTCGAGCGTTACGTGGCGGCCATGGTCGCCCGCGGCGAGCGGGCCACGGTGGGCGTCTGCGACCTCGACGGCTTCAAGGCGGTCAACACCGCGCACGGCCACCTCTCCGGCGACCTTGTGCTCCAGCGCGTCGCCGGCGTCATCAACAGGGTCATGCGCCGCGGCGACTTCGTCGCCCGCTACGGCGGCGACGAGTTCGTGGTGGTCCTGCCCGGCGCCGGCATGGCCGAGGCGGCCGAGGTCGGCCGCCGCATCGGCGCGGCCATCGAGGCCGAAGAGTGGGAGTCGCTCGTGCCCGGCACCCCGGTGGGCGTGAGCGTCGGCTTCGCCGAGGTCAGCGCCTCGGCCAACCTGCGCGAGGCGCTCGGCACCGCCTTCGAGCTCGCCGACCGCGCGATGCTGATGTCCAAACCTGGCGCCCGCCCCCAGCCCGTCGCGTCCTAGCCAGCTCAAATCTTTGGTTTGAAGGGTTTAGGTCCGTTTGAGCTCGGTGTCGCCGGCCAGCCGGGCCTGGCGGTCGGCTTCCGCGAGCGCGTCCAGCAGGCCGTCCATGTCGCCGGCCAGCACGAGGTCCAGGTTGTACGCGGTGTAGCCGATGCGGTGGTCGGTGATCCGGTTTTGCGGGTAGTTGTACGTGCGGATCCGCTCCGAACGGTCGACGGTGCGCACCTGCGAGCGGCGGGCGTCCGAGGCGGCCGCGTCGGCCTCCTCCTGGGCGGCGGCGAGCAGCC
This sequence comes from Phytohabitans sp. LJ34, assembly GCF_052068095.1. Classification (NCBI taxonomy): domain Bacteria; kingdom Bacillati; phylum Actinomycetota; class Actinomycetes; order Micromonosporales; family Micromonosporaceae; genus Phytohabitans; species Phytohabitans sp. LJ34. The sequence goes on from NZ_JBQHDG010000018.1 coordinate 117,173, forward strand.
GCGCGCGCAGGATCCGCATCGCCTGCTCGCGGTTTTGCAGCTGGCTCTTCTCGTTCTGGCAGGAGACCACGATGCCGGTGGGCAGGTGGGTGATCCGCACGGCCGAGTCGGTGGTGTTGACCGACTGGCCACCCGGGCCGGACGAGCGGAAGACGTCGATGCGCAGGTCGTTGGGGTCGATCGAGACGTCGACCTCCTCGGCCTCGGGCAGCACGAGCACGCCGGCCGCGCTGGTGTGGATCCGCCCCTGTGACTCGGTGACCGGCACCCGCTGCACGCGGTGGACGCCGCCCTCCCACTTCAGCCGCGACCACACGCCGTTGCCGCCCTCGGGGACGCCCTTGGTCTTGATCGCCACGGAGACGTCCTTGACGCCGCCCAGGTCCGAGTCCTGCGCCTCGATCACCTCGGTGACCCAGCCGTGCCGCTCCGCGTACCGCTGGAACATGCGCAGCAGGTCACCGGCGAACAGGGCGGACTCCTCACCGCCCTCGCCCGCCTTGATCTCCAGGATCACGTCCTTGGCGTCGTGCGGGTCGCGCGGGATCAGCAACTCCGCCAGCCGCTCCTCCAGTGCCGGCAGCTTGGCCGCGATCGCCTCGGCCTCCACCGCGAACGAGGGGTCTTCGGCGGCGAGCTCGCGGGCGGCCTCCAGGTCGGCGCGCGCCTGCTCCAGCTCGCCCGCGGCCTTGTGCAGCGGGGTGAGCGCGGCGAAGCGCCGGCCCACCCGCCGAGCCGTGTTCTGGTCGGCGTGGATGGCCGGGTCGGCGAGCCGCTTCTCCAGCTCGGCGTACTCGTCCAGCAGCCCGCTGAGGCGATCGGTGCTCATGTGCTTACCCCTCGCGTCCGGTGAATACAAAGAACGGCGCCCGCCCTCGAAACCGAGGGGCGGGCGCCGTCGGGGTAGCTACTTGGCCTTCTTGGCGGCAGCCTTGGCGTACTTCTGCTGGAACTTCGCGACCCGGCCGGCGGTGTCGAGCACGCGCTGCTTGCCCGTGTAGAACGGGTGGCACGCGCTGCAAGTCTCGACGTGGATCACGCCGTTCTTCGCCGTGCTACGGGTGGTGAAGGTGTTACCGCAGGAACAGGTGACCTCGGTCACGACGTACTGCGGGTGGATGTCGGGCTTCATGCTGCCTCGGTCCTTTCGTTGGTGGTCGCCGGGTCGCCATCGTCACGGACCGCCGCCTGAGGGCGGGCCGCTCCGGCGTGAACCGGAACCTTGGCCGATTGACCAGTGTGCCATGACTGGCCGATGGGTGGAACGCGGGGATCCCAGGTGGCATTCCCGGGCTGGCATGCTTGTAGACGATGCCGCGCTTGATCATTACGCGAGGGTTGCCCGCGTCCGGAAAGACCACGTTCGCGCGCAAACTCCAGCCCGGCGTGGTCCGGGTCAACCGCGACGACCTGCGCCGCATGCTCCACGGTGACCGGCTTTTCACCACGTGGGCCGAGGGGCAGGTCACCGCCGTGCAGCGGGCGCAGGTGGAGGCGCTGCTCCGCGCCCGTGCGGACGTCTGCGTCGACGACACCAACCTCTCGGCCCGGCTGGTGCGGGAGTGGGCCGAGATGGCCGCCCGGTTCGGCGCGACCTTCGAGGTGCACGACTTCACCGACGTACCGGTCGACGAGTGCGTACGCCGCGACGCCGACCGCCCCGAGTCCGAGCGGGTCGGCGAGGACGCGATCCGGCGGATGTACGAGCGGCACCTCGCGGGGCGCACGCTGCCCCTTCCTGTGCCGGACGTCACCCCCGGCCGCCCGGCCGTGGTCTACGACCCGCCACCCGGCGCCCCGAAGATCGTCCTTGTCGACATCGACGGCACGGTGGCGCTGATGGGCGACCGCAGCCCGTACGACATGAGCCGGGTCGGCGAAGACCAGCCCCATCACGCGGTGATCGCCGCGGTGCGGGCCATGCACGCCGCCGGCCACGCCATCGTGTACTGCACCGGGCGCGACGAAACCGCCCGCGCGGACACCGAGGCGTGGCTGGACCGCTACGTCGGCGTCCCGTACGAGGCCCTCTACATGCGCGACCTCTACGACTCCCGCCGCGACGCGGTGGTCAAGCGCGAAATCTTCGAGCACGAGGTCCGCGACCGCTACCACGTGGTCGGCGTCTTCGACGACCGCATGCAGGTCGTCAAGATGTGGCGCGAGCTGGGCCTGACGGTATTTCAGGTAGCGGAAGGCGACTTCTGACCCACGACTGCTCCTCCACGCTAGGCGGCCGCCTTTTGGGGTGCGGACAGGGTGACCGTCGCGCGGGCGGTCACCCCGTTCACCGTCACGGCGAGGACGACCGAGCCGCTCGACCGGAGCGCGACGAGCTCGCCCGTCGACGGGTCGAACCATGCCGAGTGCCACGGCCGGACGCCCCACGCGGATCCGATGTGGACGCTCGGCGAGGCGCTCCAGTCGGCGCTCACCGGCGGCGCCACCGGCACCTGCCGGCCGCTCTGGGCGACCACCGCCGCCACGTCGACCGGAGTGCCGCGCGGCGCCGTGGGCGGAGCGGTGACGGCGAGCGAGTCCACGTGCGCCTGGGTCTCCGCCACGACCTCGCCGCGCGCGTCGACGCCGAAGTGGGTCCAGCCGGTGAAGCCACCCAGGTGCGGCGCCGAAGACGGGCCCTTGCCCGAGTTGCCGTTGACGACATACGGCACGCCGTCGACCCGGTCGGCGTGGAACGTGCCCACGTGCGAGCCGACGAAGAGGGCGCTCTTGCCGGACCGGCGCTCGAAGTCGGCCAGCCAGTCCTCCAGCATCGCGGCCTCCTTGCGGTCGCCGAGCTGGCTCGCCTTGGCCGGCGTGGGGTCGCGCGGCGGGTGGTGGTGCAGCACGACCACTGACTTCACGCGGCGGTCGGTCCGGGCCGAGTCCAGCGCCTCGCGGAGCAGCTTCACCTGGTCGAACCCGCCGCCCCGCAACGTACCGGTCGAGGAGTTGAGGGTGACGAAGCGGACGCCCTTGTGGTCGAGTACGCGTGACGTGGCACCGAACACCGCCTGGAAGTTCGTGATCGGCGCACCCATGATCTCGTGGTTGCCGGGCACGTAGTAGTACGGCAGCTCGCCGCCCAGTTCCTCGTCGAGGATCCGCTTGGCGAGCGCGAAGTCCGCCTCGGTGGCGGTGTCGACGAAGTCGCCGTTGACGACCAGGAAGTCCGGCCGGGCCGCCTTGACCTCGCGGAGCGTGCGGCGGGCCTGCGCGACGAGGTCGCTGTCCGGGGCGGCCGCCACGAACTGGGCGTCGGACATCACCGCGAACCGCCACTGTGCACCGTCCACGGTGCCGTCGCGGATCACGACCTTGTCGGTGCGGAGCGGCACGGCGGGCTGCTGGATCGCCGGCGGCACCTTGGCGACGATGTCGTCCACGACGATCTCGGTGGTGTACTGGGCGTCCGGGCGGGTCTCGGCGACGTAGAAGCGGCGCACCCGCACGGGGTACTGCACGCCGGCCGGCACGGCCATCTCCACGTAGCGCCAGCCGGTCCAGGTCACCAGCGGGCCGCTCAGCACGTGCTGCTGGTCGAGCGCGTCGTGCAGGTGGAGGCGGGCCCACTCGCCCTTGCCGTTGCCGTAAATCCACATGCCGAACGCCTGCGGCTGTCCCGGCACCGCGATCCAGGCCGGCGGGTCGGCGTACGCCGCGCGGGTACCCGTGGAGAGGCTGAAGTCGTACGAGAGCTTGAGTCCGGTGCCGGTGTGGCCCGGCGCCGGGGCGACCGAGCCGGCGGCGCGGGCGTGGCTGAACTTCCAGGTCGCCGCGTCGTCGAACATCGCCACCGGCACGTCCTCCAGCCCCACGGTCACCGGAACGGCCACAGTGGACTGTCCGACGTGGAGGGTGACGATGCCGGCACCGACGTCCTTCTTGGCGCGCACCGTGAAGAAGCCGTTGCCGGAAGGCGACACGTCGAGCAGCGAGGTGTCGTAGTCGAGCCGCACGTCGGCCGGCTCGATCGGCGCGCTGTTGCCCTCGGCGTCATACCCGACCACGCCGAGCGTGCCCGCACCAAGCGCCGCCAAGCCGAGCCGCGAAGACGTCGCCTCGATGCGGTCCAGCGGACCGAGCACGCTGAGCTTGACGCTGCCGGACGCCCTTTCGCGAGACGCGGTCACGGTCGCGGTGCCGGGCAGGAGCGCGCGGAAGACGCCGTCGCGGCTCACGACCCCGTGCGTCGCCCGCCACGAAGGGGTACCCGATGCCGGGCCGTAGGTCTCGTCGTAGCCGGCGGCGGTCAGGCGGCGGGTGAGTCCGGGGAAGACGCGGTCGGGGTTGCCGCCGCGGACCGGCCCGGTGCCGGGTGCGGCGGCCGGGTCGGTGGCGGTCTCCACCCAGAAGCCGGCGAGCCGGCCGGAGCCGGCCGGGGCGTACAGCGCGAGGCCGTTCGGCACCGGCCGCTCGGAGCCGTCGGACGGGCTGTTCTCCACCTGCACCGCGGCCTGGCCGGGCTCGCGAGCCAGCAAAGTGGACGATCCACCGCCGTCGAGGTTGAGCGCGTTGTGCGCGCCCAGCTCCGCCATGAGGCGGCCGAGCTCGGTGAGCGTGACACCTCGGCTGTCCGCCTGGCGACCGTCGACGGTCAGCAGGTACATGCGGCGGCCGTCCCGGGAGAAGCCGACCGCGGTGCGTGGCTCGGGCGTGACGTCGCCGATGTCCTGCGGCACGCCGTCCTTGACGAGCACCTGGCGGCCGCCCACCGCCGCCTTGAGCGGGCCGCCGTCCGAGGAGCGGGGCGCGTACGACACGTCGACCGCGTCGCCCGGCTTGAGCGCCGCGAGCGCGTCGGCCCCGGCGTCGCGGCCGAGCAGCACCGTGGTGCCGGCGGGGATCGGGCCGCTGCCGGCCGCACCCGCGACCGAGGCGACCGCGCCGCCGCTCAGCGTGACCTCGGTGACCCGGGCCGCGCCCTCGACCGCCCGCTTCCGGTCGTACGAGCCCCAGAGTGCCGTGAACGCGCCGACGCCGCCCGGCTGCACCATGTTGTTGAACTGGGTCAGCGTCACCCGCGTGCCACCGGGCAGCACCGCCGTGCCGTCGAAGTAGACCTGGATCACCTTGCCGACACCTTCGGCCGTGATGCCGACGGCGTTGACGCTCCCCTGCACCGGCGACTGGATCAGCTGTCCACTCTGGATGCCGATGCCCTGCGCGGCGCCGGAGGCGTTGATGTCGAAGAAGTCACCGTTGACCGCGGCGACCGCGCGCGTGCGGTCGGCGGCCTTGCGCAGCGGCTCGGTCTTGGCGACCTCGCCCGAGTTGACGTAGTCGACGCTCAGCTTGCCGGACAGGTCGGCGGTGAGCGCGTCGGCGCGCAGCCACCCGGCGGCGTGGTAGCGGTCGAAGGATGTCAGCGTCAGCCCCGGCGCGACCGGCCGGGTGCGCTTGTCGGTTTCGATGTCGTCGAAGGCGTCGACGGCCGGTGGGGGCGCCGGCGCCGGAGCTGCCGCCGCCGGCGCCGGGACACCAAGGAGCACGATGAGAGCGAGAACAGCCACACGCCGCATGGCGGCCAGTCAACCTGATCTCGCATGGAACTTTCAATAGCTCCATGTCTAACTGAAAGAAAACTTCAGGCGGCGGCCGCGACCAGCGCGGGTCGCACCCCGGCCCCGCGGGCCAGCGCCGCCGCCCCGGGGTCGAGGTAGAAGTTCGGGCGCTGGTCCGCTTCGTGGTAGTACCGGTGGAAGACCGCTGTGGCGCCGCCGGACATCGGCGGCACGATCCAGGTCCAGTCCGCCGGCACCGGCCGCCCCGCCTTCTCCTCGTTGCGCATGTGGGCGAGGAAGCGTCCCGACTCGGTGTGGTGGTCGGAGATCTTCACACCGGCCTGGGCGAACGACCACAGCACGGCCCGGTTGAGCTCCACCAGCGCGCGGTCCCGCCACAGCGTCGCCTCGTGCGACGTGTCCAGGCCGAGGCCGCGAGCCACCACGGGTAGGAGGTTGTACCGGTCCGGGTCGGCGAGGTTGCGGGCCCCGATTTCGGTGCCCATGTACCAGCCGTTGAACGGCGCCAGCGGGTAGTCCACGCCGCCGATCCGCAGCCGCATGTTGGAGATGGCCGGGATCGCGTGCCACCGCACGCCCAGGCGCTCGAACCAGCCCAGCTCGGGGTGCGTGATCGGCACCTCCAGCACGGCCCGCTCAGGCAGCTGGAAGAGGCGCGGACCCTCGCCCGGCGACTCCACCACGATCGGCAGTACGTCGAACGGCCCTCCCGAGCCCCGCCACCCCATCTCGCGCATCGCGTCGGTGAACGGGACGTACCGGGGATCGCCGACGACGCCTCCCTCAGTGCGGTAGCCGGCGTACCGGATGAGCTGCTCGTTCCACACCCGGGCGTACGGGCGGCCCGGTCTCGCCGGCGCGAACACCGAGATGACCGGACGGATGGCACTCCCGCCGCCGGCGACCTTCAGGTGCCGGACCAGGAGCCGGAAGATCTCGTCCGCGGTGTGCGCGCGGCGCCGGTCGAGCACGGTGAGGCTGCGCCAGTACAGGCGGCCGATGCACCGGCTCGCGTTGCGCCAGGCCACTTTCGCGCCCCAGACGAGCTCCTCGGATGTGTGCCTGTACGTCCCCGTGGCGGCGATCTGCGCGCGGACCACCGCGAGTCGGGGCTCCACCGGGCCGAGCCTGGGCTGCTCGGTGTAGCAGAGCCGGAGAAACTCCTCGGCTTCCATGGGATCTGCCGGCGAGGTCGGATCCCACTCTTCGGCGGGCACGTTTCTGTAGCCCGGCACCGTCATCTGCGCCTCCTCAGCTGACGTCCGTACCCCCCTCGTGAGTCACCAGAGGACGTGGTGACGGGCGGAGTGTGAGGACGTTTTCACGCGGAGTCACGCAGAAGTCGCACGGTGTGTGCGATCGGCCGGTTCGTGTCGTACCGCCGACAAAAAGCTTGCGCCCCGGCCAAGCTTCCGCTGGCCGGGGCGCGCGCAGTAGAGGGCTGCTACTCCCCCGGGGTCGACTTCGCGATCTGCATGAGGAACTCGATGTTGGTCCGCGTCTGCTTGAGGCGGTCGAGCAGCAGGTCGAGTGCGGCCTGCGACTCCAGCGAGTGGAGCACCTTGCGCAGCTTGTGCGATATCGCCAACTCCTCCGGCGCGAGCAGGATCTCTTCCTTACGCGTGCCGGACGGGTTGATGTCGATCGCCGGGAAGACGCGCTTGTCGGCGATCTTGCGGTCGAGCTTGAGCTCCGCGTTACCCGTGCCCTTGAACTCCTCGAAGATGACCGTGTCCATCATGGACCCGGTCTCCACCAGCGCGGTGGCGAGGATGGTCAGCGAGCCGCCGTTTTCGATGTTGCGGGCGGCGCCGAGGAAGCGCTTCGGCGGGTAGAGCGCGGTCGAGTCGATACCACCCGACATGATCCGGCCGCTCGCCGGTGCCGCCAGGTTGTACGACCGGCCGAGCCGGGTCACCGAGTCGAGCAGCACGACCACGTCGTGGCCCAGCTCGACAAGGCGCTTGGCCCGCTCGATCGCGAGCTCGGCGACCGTCGTGTGGTCCTGCGGCGGGCGGTCGAACGTGGCCGCGATGACCTCGCCCTTGACCGACCGCTGCATGTCGGTGACCTCTTCGGGCCGCTCGTCGACGAGCACGACCATGAGGTGGCACTCGGGGTTGTTGCGGGTGATCGCGTTGGCGATCGCCTGGAGCACCATCGTCTTACCCGCCTTCGGCGGCGAGACGATCAGCGCGCGCTGGCCCTTGCCGAGCGGCATGACGAGGTCGATGACCCGTGTCGTCAGGATGTGCGGCTCGGTCTCCAGCCGCAGGCGCTCCTGCGGGTAGAGCGGGGTCAGCTTGTAGAACTCGGGGCGCCGCCGCGCCTCGTCCGGGTCCATGCCGTTGATGGTGTCCAGCCGGACCAGCGGGTTGTACTTGTCGCGGCGCTGCTCGCCATCGCGGGTGGCGCGCACCGCGCCGGTCACCGCGTCGCCCCGGCGCAGGCCGTACTTTTTGACCTGCGACATGGAGACGTAGACGTCGTTGGGCCCCGAGAGGTAGCCGGTCGTGCGGACGAACGCGTAGTTGTCGAGGACGTCGACGATGCCGGCGACCGGCACGAGCACGTCGTCTTCGGTCACCTGCGGCTCGTTGCTCCCGCCGCCACTGCTGCTGCCGCCCTCGCTCCGCTCGCCACGGCCGCGCCGGCGGTCACGGAAGCGGCTGCGCCGGCTCCGCCGGCCACCGCTCTCATCGCCGTCGTCGTCGCCGTCGCGGTCACGATCACGGTCGCGCTCGTTGCGCTGCTCGGCCCGGTCGCCGCGGTCACCGCGGTCGCTGCGCGGGCCGCGCTCGTTGCGGTCGCGGTTGTTACGCGACTCGCGGTCACCCCGCTCGTTGCGCTCGCCCCGCTCGCCCCGCTCGCCCCGCTCGCCCCGGTCACCGCGGTCGCTCCGCTCGGCGCGCTCCGTCTCGTCGGAAGCACCGTCGCCGCGGGACTCCGGCGGACCCGCCGGCCGCGAGGCCCGGCGCGAACGCGGCTCGCGCTCCTCGCCGTCGGACGACGGCTCGGGAGATGTCACGGTCGATGTCACGGTCACGGGCGCGTCGCCGCCACGACGCTCGGTGTCGGTGGTGTCGGGCACCTCGGCCCGAACCTCTTCGCGAACCGGCGCGGCCGCGGCCGCGACCTCGGCCCGCTGGCGCGGTGCACCCGCACCGTCGGCCCCGCCGCCCTGGCGCTCGGAAATGGCGGCGACCAGCTCGCCCTTTCGCATCCGGGCCGTACCGGAGATGCCGAGCGACGCGGCCAGGCTCTGGAGCTCCGGCAACAGCATCGCCGACAGCCCCGTGCCGCGGCGCGCACGGCGCGCGGTGCCGGTGGCGGCCTGGTCAGCGACGTTGGTGACATCCGACGTCACGTCGGTGGTGTCGCTCAATGGATTCCTTCCCTCGATAGGCCGGGGCTGCCCGGATCGACGATCCTCTGGTGGCCGGGCGGCCTCGGTGCACCCGCCTCACGTAACAGGGCGGGAGTTTGTAACACAGCAGCGGTGGGCCTAAGCAGCGGATAAGACGAACTGACCGCCGAAAGCTTCGGGGTGCGCCGCCACGCAGAGATCTATTGCCTCGCGACTGTGCTAGGGCCAGAGCGTAATCAACTCATCGGACCTGCGGCAACAGTGGTCCGCTCGGCGTGTCCCAGTGTACCCCCTCAACGCGGGCCCCGGTGACATCTACTCCCAACCGTTGTGCCGCCCAACCCATTCCCGGTGCGAAATCTTCCGGCACCGGTGACAGCGCGAGCACGGAGGGTCCCGCCCCGCTCACCACAGCCGCCACACCCGCCTCACGCAACGCCGTGACCAGGGCAAACGTCGCCGGCATGCCGGGAGCGCGGTAGTGCTGGTGCAGCCGGTCCTCGGTCGCCGGCAGCAACAGCGCCGGGTCTTCGGTCATCGCGTGGACCAGCAACGCGGCCCGGCCCGCCGACCGCGCGGCGTCCGCGTGCGGCACCGTCGCCGGCAACGCCGCCCGCGCCTCCGCGGTCAACCCGCGGTCCGCGGGCACGAAAATCGTCGGCTGTACGACCTGCGACGGGCGCCGGGTCACGGCGAAAGCGCCCGCATCGTCCGTCCACGCGATGGTGAAGCCGCCAAGAAGGCAGGGTGCCACGTTGTCGGGGTGGCCCTCGATGCCGGCGGCGAGGCGCAGCGCCGCGGCGTCGTCCATCCGACGCTGCCCGTCGACGACAAGCCCGCGGGCGAGCTGGATGCCGGCGACGATCGCCGCCGACGAGGAGCCGAGACCGCGCGCCTGCGGGATGCGGTTGAGGCACGACACGGCCAGACCCGGCGGCCGGCCGCCCAGCTCGTCGAAGGCCGCGAACATCGCGTGTACCACGAGGTGGGACGCGTCCGTCGGCAACTCGCCGGCGCCCTCGCCGCTCACCTCGACCGCCACGCCGCCGTCGACGACCCGCGCCGAGACCTCGTCGTAGAGCGCCAGCGCGAGCCCGAGCGCGTCGAAGCCGGGGCCGAGGTTGGCACTGGTGGCCGGGGCGTGTACGCGCACGTCGCCGGGGACGAAGGAGGGAGCCACGGGGGCCATGGTAGGGCCTTGATCGGCGTTCCTAGGGTGGCTCCGTGGACGAGTTCGCGTACGTCGCCATCCAGTTCGTGGCACAGCTCCCCGCGCTGATCGTGCTCGTGGTCGGCCTCGTGCTGGTAGCCACCCGCCGCCACACGCTCACGAGCCGGGCCCGCGCCCTGGCGACATCCGGCTGCGCGGTGCTGCTCGCCGGCATCCTCCTCGGCGTCGCCTGGACCAGCAGCTACATCTGGGTCTACGCCGACGGCGACTTCAACGCCCGCGAGTTCGGCCTGATCACGGCGGCGGTGGGCCTGGTCCTCACGCTGATCCACGCCACCGGCCTGGCCCTCGTCATCGCCGCCGTCCTGGCCGGCGCCCGCCCTGCCGCCCCACCGGCGTTTCCCATGCCTCAGGACGACCGGCACATCCAGGCGCTCTGACCATATTTACCCCCGTCCGCGTCACCTGCGGACCGCATGCTCCCGCGGGCCGCCGGGCCCGCGGTGCAAGCCCCACCGCCGCCTTGTCCCAAGAGGGCAGCCCTCTTGGGCGTGAATTCCGCGGAGGGCTCCCGTATCCCCGGCCAGACAGGTGAACGGCAGCCCTCTTGGGGCCAGGCCGGGGGGCGCGCGGCGCGGCGTCGAGCCGCGGGCGCTAGTCGTCGGTGGGGTCCGGGGGTGGACGGCGCGGTGAGCGGCCGGTCTGCTTCAGGGCCAGGCGGAGCGCGAACTCGATCTGGGCGTTGACGCTGCGCAGGTCGTCGGCGGCCCACCTGGCCACCGCGTCGTAGACGTCGGGGTCCAGCCGGAGCAGGAGTTTCTTGCGCTCGGGCATGAGTTTCCTCGGGTCAGCCGTACAACGAGCCCGTGTTGACCACCGGCTGGGCGGCACGGTCGCCGCAGAGCACCACGAGCAGGTTGGCGACCATCTGCGCCTTGCGCTCCTCGTCGAGCTCGACGACATGCTCGTCGCGGAGTCGGTCGAGGGCGTTGGAGACCATACCCACGGCGCCCTCCACGATTTTGAACCGGGCGCTCACGATCGCGCTCGCCTGCTGCCGGGCCAGCATCGCCTGGGCGATCTCCGGCGCGTACGCCAGGTGGGTGGTGCGGGACTCGAGCACCTCGACGCCGGCCAACTCGACCCGCTCACGCAGCTCCTGGGTCAGCTCCTCGCTCACCACCGAGCTGTCCCGCAGGCTGGCCCGCCCGCTGTCGTGCGCCTCGTACGGATAGCTGGTCGCCATGTGCCGCACGGCCGCCTCGGACTGCACCGCCACGTACTCGACGTGGTCGTCCACCGCGAACGCGGCCTTGGCCGAGTCGACCACCCGCCACACGACGACGGCCGCGATCTCCACCGGATTGCCGTCCGCGTCGGAGACCTTGAGCCGCGCGGTCTCGAAGTTGCGCACGCGGAGCGTGACGCGCCGCTTGGCGGTCAGCGGCAACGTCCAGTGGAAGCCGGCCACGCGGATGCTGCCCACGTACCGCCCGAAGAACTGCACCACCTGGGCGTCATTGGGGTTGACGACGGTAAATCCGGTCGCCGCCACGGCGGCGACCACCGCGTATGCCGTCGAGACGGCGGTAATGCTCAGCGCCGTCGAGCTGTCCGAACCGCCCGACGTGGCGAGGATCGCCACCAGCCCGACAACGGCGAGCACGAACAGGGCTGCTACGGCGGCGAACCCGGAAACCCGGAAAGCCGGTCTCTCCATGACGACTCCCGACAACCTCGATAGCAAAGTGATATCACTACGATAGCGTCAGGGAGCTTCCTCCGCCACGGCGGGTGCGGCCAGGCCGCGCGTGGCGATGCGCCAGCCGACCGCGTACACGAGGGTGACCGTCGCGCAACCGGCGATCAGCGCCCGCCCGTCGACGTGGTCGACCAGCGCGGCGACGGCGAGCTGGCTGACCGAGATGGAGAGCGTGGCGAGCATCAGGTCGGCGGCGAAGACCCGGCCCCGCAGGCGGTCCGGCACCTCGCCCTGGAGCGCGAAGTTGGACAGGATCCAGTTGGTGCCACCGGCGAAGTGCGCGGCGAAGACCAGCGCCAGCACGAGCGGAAACCACGGCGCGATGGCGACGCCCAGGTAGGCGAGGCCGTACGCGGACATCGAGATCGCCAGGCCGGGCAGCAGCCACGAGCGGTGGCCGAGCACCTTGCGCATCGTGAGCGGGCCGACCAGCGCGCCCGCGCCGCGTACGCCGAAGAGCAGCCCCGCGCCCACCGCGCCCGCGCCGAAGCGGCCGGCCAGCAACGGGAAGACGGTGAGCACGCCGTTGCCCAGCCCGACCGCGGACTTGACCGTGACGAGCGCCAGCACGCGCGGCCGGTGGGCGATGTACGCGAGCGACTCGCGGATCGCGGTCCAGGTACGCGGGTGGACCTCGGCGCTCTCCCGCGGCGCCTGAAGGGGCCGGCGGATCCGCCACTCCAGTCCGGCGGCCACGGCCAGGCTGGCCGAGGCGACCCAGAAGCATGTGTACGGGCTGAACGCCGCGCTCAGCACCCCGCCCAGCGACGCGCCGACGACGGCCATCGTGCCCCACGCCGAGCCGGCGACGGCGTTGGCGGCGGCGAGATCTTCGGGGTCCACGACGTTGGGGAGCGCGGCCTGGGCCGCCGGCGAGTAGAACGCCTTGGCCACCGCCAGCGCCCCGATCGCCCCGAGCGCCAGCGCCGCCGCGCCCGCACCTCGCACGGTCTGGAGCAGCATTACCGCGAGCAGCGCGGCGATGTTGGAGATGACGAGCAGCTTCTTCCGGTCGAACCGATCCGCGACCGTGCCGGTCACCGGTAACAGCAGCGCGACAAGCCCGGTGTCGACGGCCAGCACCAGCCCGCCCCAGACGCCGCTGCCGGTCAGCTCCGGCAGGAGGACCAGCAGCGGCACCATGACGAACCAGTCGGCGCCGAAAACCACGAGCTCGGCGACGAAGAGGTTACGGAAGTCGCGGTTGCGCGTAAGGACCGAGAGGGGAGACGCCACGTACGCAAACGTTACTGTGCCGCCTGATTCGCTCGCTCGTGCGGCGCCCAAGGCGACGTCTTCCTCCACCACCCCGAAACCCCGACTACGTCGGCGGGGCGGCTCCGTCCAGACGCCGCCGCGCCAACTCGCTCGCTTACTGGGTCGGTTTTTTGATCTTTGGTAGGCGAAGCACCTCGAACTGGTCGGTGCCCTCGATCAGTGCGGCCGAGGGCTTGGCCGGCGGCGGCGCGACGAGCGGCTCGTGGCCGTTGCGCGGCGCCGGACCGACGAAGGCGACCTCAGGCCGGCGGAACCGCTCCTTGAAGCTCTCCACCATCGTGTACAGCGTCGGCACGAGCACCAGCGTGAGCAGCGTGGAGCTGATCAGGCCGCCGATGACCACGATCGCGAGTGGCTGCGAGATGAAGCCGCCCTCGCCGGTGAGTCCCAACGCCATCGGCAGCAGCGCGAAGATGGTGGCGATCGCGGTCATGAGGATCGGCCGCAGCCTGCGCCGCCCGCCCTCGACGACCGCCTCCAGCACCGGCATGCCCTGCTGGCGGTACTGGTTGATCAGGTCCATCAGCACGATCGCGTTGGTGACCACGATGCCGACGAGCATGAGGACGCCGATCAGCGCGGGCACGCCGAGCGGGGTGCCGGTGACCAGCAGCAGGGTGATCGCCCCTGTCGCCGCGAACGGGATCGACACAAGCAGGATGAACGGCTGGATCAGGCTGCGGAACGTCGCCACCATGATCAGGAAGACGATCGCGATCGCGGCGAGCACGGCCAGCCCGAGGTCCGCGAACGCCTCCGCCTGGTCGGCGCTCACCCCACCGATCTGGTACGTGGCGCCCGGCGGCAGGTCGAGCCCCTCCAGGCGCTCGGTCAGCGCGGCGGTCGTGGCGCCCACGTTGGAGCCGGTCGCGGTGCCGGTGACGGTGGCACTGCGCTCGCCGTCGATCCGGGTGATCTCGACCGGCCCGGAGACCTCGTCGACGTCGGCGACGTCGTCGAGCCGGAAGGTGCCGATCCGGTACGACCGCAGCGCCTCCACGGTGGCCGGCGGGTTGGGGTTGGTGACCACCACGTCCTGCTGCACCCCGTCGAGCGCCACCTGGCCCACCGGTGCGCCGCGCATGATCTGCGCGACGAGCTGGCCGATCGCCTGCTCGGTGAGGCCCACGCGGGCGGCGGTGGCCCGGTCGACCACCACGTCGAGGCGCGGCACGTCGGCCGAGAGGCTGGTGCTCACTTGGTCGACGTCCGGCGTCCCCGCCATCGCCTCGCGGACCTGGTCGGTGGCCCGCGCCAACGTCTCGGTGTCGGCGGCCTGGACGATCACCTGGAGCTCGTCGGCAGAGGCGCCACCCGGCCCACCGCCGCCACCGCCCACGGTGATCTCTCCGGGCCCGGTCAGCCGCTCCCGCAGCTCGTCCTGCACGGCACCGGAGTCGACCCCGTCCTTGACGGTGACCGAGAAGCTCGCCGCGGTGACCCCGCCGCCCTCCCACGGCGCGCCGCCCCCGCCGGCGGTCACCTGGTACGACTCGATGTCGTCCCGGCCCGCCAGCACGCCCTCCACCTGCCGCGCGGCCGCGTCGGTGGCGTCCATGCTGGTGCCCGGCGGCAGCTCCTGGCTGATCACGAACGTGTCCTGGCCGGAGTCGTCCAGGAAGTTGGTCTTCAGCTGCGTCGAGAGCCCGAACGTGCCGAGCAGCACCGCCAAGCCGATGCCCACCGTGGCCCACCGCCGCCGGGTGGCGAAGCTGATCACCGGCAGGTACGCGAGCTGAAGGAAGCTGTGCCGCTCCCGCTCCTCGGCGGCCCGGCGCACGCTCGCCTCGTCGCCGGCGCCGGTGGCCGGGCGGAGGAACCAGTACGCCAGCACCGGGATGATCGTGAGCGAGACGAGCAGCGACGCGAGCAGCGCCACGGTCACCGTGATCGCGAACGGCGCGAAGAGCTGCCCCACGAACCCGCCGACGAGCGCGATCGGTGCGAACACCGCCACCGTGGTGAGCGTCGACGCGGTGACCGCGCCGGCCACCTCCTTCACGCCGTCGAGGATCGCGCGGCGCTTGTCCTCCCCGTACCCGAGATGGCGTTTGATGTTTTCCAATACGACGATCGAGTCGTCGACCACCCGCCCCACCGCGATCGTGAGCGCGCCGAGCGTGAGCAGGTTGAGCGAGTAGTCGCCGACCCACAGCGCGATCAGCGCGACGAGCACCGACAGCGGGATCGACACGGCGGTAACCAGCGTCGAGCGCACCGACAGCAGGAAGACAAGGATCACCAGGACGGCCATCAGCAGGCCGAGCAGTCCCTCGGTGGTGAGGCTGTCGATCGACTTTTCGACGAACGGCGCCTGGTCGAACACCACGGTCAGCGCCGCGCCCCCGCTCTCGCCGAGCGCCGCGAGCCGGTCGCGGATCTCGTGCGAGATCTCCACCGCGTTGCCGTCGGGCGCGGCGGTGACCGCGATGCCGAGGCTGTCCTGCCCGTTGGTGCGGGTGAACCCGGTCGGCGGCGCGAGGCCCGGCTCGACCACCGCCACCGCGCCGAGCTGCACGGGGCGGGCGCCGGGGCCGGGTGCCAGCCACAGCTCGCGCAGCTGGTCGATGGTCGCGATCGGTGTACCCACCTGGATCGTGCGCGTCTTGTCGTCGGCGGTGAGCCCGCCCGCGGGGATGGCCACGCCGTTGGCCTGGAGCGCCGCGCCGATGGCACGGGCGTCGAGGCGCGCGGCGGCCATCTTCGCCGGGTCGGGCGTGACGGTCACGACCTGGTCGCGGGCCCCCGTGATCTCGACCGTGCGAACGCCGTCGATCCCCTCCAGCTCGGGCACGACCGTGCGCTCCAGACGGTTGGCCAGCTCCTTCTGGTCGCCTCCCCCGGCGTTCGACGCGGCCAGCACGATCGCCGGCAGGTCGTCGGTGCTGCCCGCGAAAACCTGCGGCTCCACCCCGTCGGGCAGCTGCGGTTCCACCCTGTTGAGCGCGGTCTGGAGCTTGTTGACCGCGTCGTCGAGGTCGGTGCCGAACTCGAACTCGACCTGGATGCTCGCCGAGCCCTCGCTGGACGTGGAGGTCACCTTGCTGAGGCCGGCGATGCCCTGCACGCCGTTTTCGATCGGCTCGGTCACGCGCTGCTCGACGATCTCCGGCGCGGCACCCGGGTAGGGCACCACCACGAACGCCGCGGGAAACTCCAGCGAAGGCAGCAGCTGCTGCTTCAGCGAGGGGATGGCGAACGCCCCGAACGCGGTGACGACCACCGCGACGAGCGCGACCAGACCGCGGTTGGCAAGGCTGAGTCTGGCGAACAACGACATGTCGGAGCTCACTCCAAGGGGTGGGGAAACGCACGAGGGATGCGGCGCTCACCTTAGCGGTCGTCACTCTGGTGCGGTCTAGGACATCCGGCCTCACCTGCCCCCTCCGTCTCGCTTTTCACTCTTTCCGTGGGCGACCCGTCCCGGTAGGTGGTTATTGGCCGGCCGGGGAACACCCGCGCGCGCGAGGGTGGGGCATCCTGGACCTGCGACGCGAGACAGGAGAATCGCCATGTGGCGGGGTCTTATAGAGCAGTACCGGGACCGCCTACCGGTCACGGAGTCCACGCCGGTCGTCACGCTGTACGAGGGCAACACGCCGCTCGTGCCCGCTCCCGTGCTTTCCTCCCGGCTGGGCTGTGACGTCTATTTGAAGGTAGAGGGGGCCAACCCGACCGGCTCGTTCAAAGACCGGGGCATGACGCTGGCCGTTTCCAAGGCGGTCGAGAGCGGCTCCAAGGCGATCATCTGCGCCTCGACCGGCAACACCTCGGCCTCCGCCGCGGCGTACGCGGCACGCGCCGGCCTCACCTGCGCGGTGCTCGTGCCGCAGGGCAAGATCGCCCTCGGCAAGCTGGCGCAGGCACTCGTGCACGGCGCCCGCCTGCTCCAGGTCAGCGGCAACTTCGACGACTGCCTGTCGCTCGCCTCGAAGCTCTCGCTCGACTACCCGGTGGCGCTGGTCAACTCCGTCAACATCGACCGCATCCACGGCCAGAAGACCGCCGCCTTCGAGATCGTCGAAGCGCTCGGCGACGCGCCCGACATCCACTGCCTGCCGGTCGGCAACGCCGGCAACATCACCGCCTACTGGCTGGGCTACCAGGAAGACCTCGACGAGGGCAACGCCACGCGCGCGCCGAAGATGTACGGCTTCCAGGCGTCCGGCGCGGCCCCGATCGTCACCGGCAAGGTGGTCCCCGAGCCGTCCACGATCGCGACCGCCATCCGCATCGGCAACCCGGCGAGCTGGACCAAGGCGGTCGACGCCCGCGACGCGTCGGGCGGCCTGATCGCCGCCGTGACCGACCGCCAGATCCTCACCGCCTACCGGATCCTCGCCCGCGAGGTCGGCGTCTTCGTCGAGCTGGCGAGCGCGGCCAGCGTCGCCGGCCTGCTCCAGGAAGCCGAGGCCGGCCGTGTCGCCCGCGGCTCCACAGTGGTCTGCACGGTCACCGGCCACGGCCTGAAGGACCCCGAGTGGGCCATCTCCACCGCCCCGTCCCCCACGACCATCCAGCTCGACGTGCTCGCCGCCGCGCGGGCCCTCGACCTCGCCTAGAGGATCTTCCAAACCCGGAGATTGCGAGCTACCGCGACGTCCGCGGTGGTCCCGACCGCTGCTCCCGCGGCCTCGCCCGTCCGCCGCTGGCAAAGCTCACCCCAGCGGCTGCGCCGCACTGGACCGTGACCAACGGCGGACCCGGCAGCGGACGGCCGGGGTTTCGACGAGCCCCTCGGGCGAGGAGCCGGCCGGGAGCGGTGCCCGCGGGAGCATACGGACCGCTGCCAACCACGGACGCGGGCAAATAGGCACTTAAAGCATTGTGGGATTGGGTCTGGACCCGTCGCGGACGTCTTATGTGGCCTCTATGCCTTCGACGCGGAGGACGCTGGCGATGGAGCGGACGATGTCGAGCTGCTGGAGCTCGCGCACCGTGGCGGCGAGTGCGGCGTCGGGGGCGGCGTGGGTGACGATCACCAGGACCGCCTCGTCGCCGCGGCCGGACTGGCGGACGGTGGCGATGGAGACGTCGTGCTTGGCGAAGACGCCGGCCACCGCGGCCAGCACGCCGGCGCGGTCGGCCACGTCGAGGCTGATGTGGTAGCGGGTGACCGCCTCGCCCATCGGGCGGATCGGCAGGTCGGCGTAGCGGGACTCGCTCGCGGCGCGTACCCCGGCGAGCCTGTTGCGGCTGACCGCGACGATGTCGCCGAGGACGGCGCTCGCGGTCGGCGCGCCCCCGGCGCCGCGGCCGTAGAACATGAGCTGGCCGGCGGCCGCGGCCTCGACGAAGACCGCGTTGAAGGCGTCGCCGACGCTCGCCAGCGGGTGTGACCGGGGGATCATCGCCGGGTGCACGCGCACGCTCACCGAGTCGTCGACGCGCGCCGCGATGCACAGCAGCTTGATCGTGCAGCCCATCGCCTTGGCGCTGGCCATATCGGCGGCGGTGACCTCGGTGATGCCTTCGCGGTGCACGTCGGCGGCGCTCACCCGGCTGTGGAACGCGAGCGACGCGAGGATCGCCGCCTTCGCCGCCGCGTCGAAGCCCTCGACGTCTGCCGTGGGGTCGGCCTCCGCGTAGCCGAGGGCGGTGGCCTCCTCCAGTGCCTCCTGGAAACCGGCGCCGGTAGCGTCCATAGAGGACAGGATGAAGTTGGTGGTGCCGTTGACGATGCCGGTGACGCGGGTGATCGTGTCGCCGTGCAGTGACTCGCGGAGCGGGCGCAGCAGCGGGATCGCGCCGGCCACCGCCGCCTCGTAGTAGAGGTCGGCGCCGCCGTCGGTGGCCGCGTCGTGCAGCGAGCCGCCGTCTTCGGCCAGCAGCGCCTTGTTGGCGGTGACCACGCTCTTGCCGCTCCGGAGCGCCTCGACGAGCCAGGTGCGGGCCGGCTCGATGCCGCCGACAACCTCGACCACCACGTCGACGTCGTCGCGCTTGACCAGGCCGAGCGCGTCGGTCGTGAAGAGCGCCGGGTCGACGGGCAGGTCACCCCGATCACGGCCGAGCCGCCGCACGGCGATGCCGGCGATCTCCACCGCGGCGCCGATCCGGGCCGTGAGGTCACCGGCCTGCTGGTGCAGCAGCCGGACCACCTCCGAGCCGACCGTGCCGCACCCCAACAGCGCCACCCGTACAGGCTTCATCCCACATCCAATGCCAGCAGGTCGTCTTCGGTCTCCCGCCGGACGATCACACGCGCCCGCCCGTCACGCACCGCAACCACCGGAGGCCGCGGCACGTGGTTGTAGTTGCTCGCCATGCTCCGGCAGTACGCGCCGGTGCCGGGCACGGCGAGAAGATCTCCGGGCTGCACGTCGGCGGGCAGGAATTCATCCTTAACGACCACGTCACCGGACTCGCAATGTTTTCCCACCACCCGGGCGAGGATGGGTGGCGCGGTCGAGGCGCGGGAGGCGACCGTCGCCGAGTACGTCGCGCCGTAGAGGGCCGCGCGGATGTTGTCGCTCATGCCGCCGTCGACGCTCACGTACGTGCGGATACCGTCGACGTCCTTGACCGTGCCCACCTCGTACAGCGTGAAGACGGCCGGCCCCACGATCGCCCGCCCCGGCTCGATCGACAGGCGGGGCAGCGCCAGCCGCAGCGACTCGCACTCGTCGGCCACGATCTTGTCGAGCCGCTTGGCCAGGTCGGACGGGGAGGCCGGGTCGTCCTGCGTCGTGTACGCGATGCCGAAGCCGCCGCCCAGGTCGAGCTCGGGCAGCTCGACACCGCGGGCGTCGCGGATCTGCGCTTGGAGCCCAAGCACGCGGCGGGCGGAGACCTCGAAGCCGCTGGTGTCGAAGATCTGCGAGCCGATGTGCGAGTGGAGCCCGCGCAGGTCGAGCACGCCGTCGTCGATGATCCTTGCGGCGGCTGTGAAAGCTGACCCGCCCGACAGCGAGAAGCCGAACTTCTGGTCTTCATGGGCGGTCGCGATGAACTCGTGTGTGTGTGCCTCGACGCCGACCGTCACCCGCAGCAGCACGGCGGGCGTTTTGTCCAGCCTGCGGGCGATCTCGGTCAACCGCTCGATCTCGTGGAACGAGTCGACGATGATCCGCCCCACCCCGGCCTCGACGGCGCGGGTCAGCTCGGGCACCGACTTGTTGTTGCCGTGGAAGCCGATCCGCTCCGGCGGCATCCCGGCCGACAGCGCGGTGGCCAGCTCGCCACCGGTGCAAACGTCGAGGTGCAGCCCCTCCTCGGCGATGATCCGCACCACGGCCCGGCAGAGGAACGCCTTGCCCGCGTAGTACACGTCGCAGCCGGCGAACGCCGCCAGGAAGTCGCGGCAGCGCTCGCGCAGGTCGTTTTCGTCGAGGACGTACGCCGGGGTGCCGAACTCCTCCGCCAGGTCGCGGACGCTGACCCCGCCGATGGCGAGCGCGCCGTCGGCGGCGCGCGCCACGCCGCTGGGCCACAGCTGCGGCAGGATCACGTTGACGTCTTCGGGGGTACGGAGCCAGGCCGGCCCGGTGCTGCCCAGCTCTCCGTGCAGTGCCCCCGCTTCGTGCGCGCGCAAGCCTTACATCCTCTCCGGCGCCGAGACGCCCAGCAGGTCCAGTCCGTTGGCGATCACGGTACGGGTGGCGTCGTTGAGCCACAGCCGCGCGCGGTGCAGATCACCGATCGGCTCGTCACCCATGGGGAGGATGCGGCAGTTGTCATAGAACCGGTGGTACGAGCCGGCCAGCTCCTCCAGGTAGCGGGCCACGCGGTGCGGCTCGCGCAGCTCGGCCGCCGCGGCCACGATCGCCGGGTAGTCGCCGAGCGCCTTGAGCAGGTCCTGCTCCTTTTCGTGGCCGAGCAGCTCGGGGCGGAAGTCGTCGGCCTCGCCGCGGGTCAGCCCGACCTCGGCCGCGTTGCGGGCGACGCTGGCGGTACGCGCGGCCACGTACTGCACGTAGTAGACCGGGTTGTCGCGGGTGCTGCGGGTCCACAGGTCGACGTCGATGTCGATCGGCGAGTCGAAGGAGAAGCGAGCCAGCGCGTACCGCGCGGCGTCCACCCCGATCGACTCCACCAGGTCTTCGATCGTCACGACCGTGCCGGCCCGCTTGCTCATCCGCAGCGGCTCGCCGTCTTTGACCAGGTGGACGAGCTGGCCGATGCGGATCTCCAGCGAGCGCTCCGGGTCGTCGCCGAAGCACGCGGCCATCGCCCGCATCCGGCCGATGTATCCGTGGTGGTCGGCGCCGAGCAGCATGACGAGCCGGTCGAAGCCACGCTCGCGCTTGTCGAGGTAGTAGGCGCAGTCGGCGGCGAAGTAGGTCCACTCACCGTCCGACTTGCGCAGCACCCGGTCCTTGTCGTCGCCGAAGTCGGTGGTGCGCAGCCAGATCGCGCCGTCCGCGTCGTACACGTGGCCCTGGTCACGCAGCCGGGCCAGTGCCGTGTCGAGCTCACCGCTCTCGTGCAGGTGGGACTCTCTGAAGAAGAGGTCGAACGGCACGCCGAACTCGGCCAGCGACGCGCGGATCTCACGCAGCATCTTCGCCACGCCCTCGACCCGGAACGTCGCCTCGTCGGCGTCCGGGTGCTCCTTCTTGATCTCGTCGGCGATCTCCTGGATGTACGCACCCGCGTAGCCGTCCTCGGGCACCGGCCGCCCCTCGGCCGCCGCGAACAGCGAGCGGCCGAAGCGGTCGATCTGGGCACCGGCGTCGTTCACGTAGTACTCGGTGCCGACGTCGGCACCGGTGGCGCGGAGCAGCCGGGCGAGCGCGTCTCCGAGCGCCGCCCACCGCGCGCCACCGATGTGCACCGGCCCGGTCGGGTTGGCGGAGACGAACTCCAGGTTGATCCTCTGGCCGGCGAGGCGGTCGCTGTGCCCGTACCCCTGGCCGGTCTGCACCACGACGCGGGCGAGCTGACCCGCGGAGGCCGTGTCGAGACTGATGTTGAGGAAGCCCGGACCGGCGATGTCGACCGACTTGACCCCGGGTGTCCGACCCAGGTGGTCGGCGATGCCGGACGCCAGGTCACGGGGCTGGACCCCCACCTTCTTCGCCAGCTGAAGCGCGATCGTCGATGCGTAGTCGCCGTGCTCGGGGTTGCGCGGGCGCTCGACAGTGGTCGATGCTGGCAGAGCGGCAGGATCGAGCCCACGCTCGGAAAAGAGCGCGTGGGCAGCGGCGAGGACAGCCTCAGCGAGCTTGGCGGGAGTCACCGAGCAATGCTAGCGGGGGTACAGTGGGTCCCTCGGCGGCGACCCTGTGCCCGCGCTCGATCCGCCACCCCCGTGACCGACCGACCAGACGAGGCACCATGAGCATAAGCACCCCGGCCGGCGACCAGCGCCGTCCGTCCGTGGTCAGCACCGGTAAGAAGGCGCCGGCTGGCTCTGCTTCATCGGGCAAGACGTCCGGTGGCGGCAAGGGCGGCTCCGGCTCCTCGGGTGGCAAGGGTGGTGGCGCCGGCGGCGGCAAGCCCGGCGGCGCGGGCAAGGGCGGCGGCGGCAAGGGCCCGCGCAAGCCGATCACGCCGGTCAAGGTCAGCCAGGGCCGCAGCTGGGGCCCGATCGCGCTCTTCGTCGCGGTCGGCCTGCTCGCGGTCGCCATCGTGGGCTACGGCGCGTACGCGGCGTTCCAGGGCTCCCGCTCCTGGGAAGACCGCGCCGCCGACATCGACGGCATCGTCAACTACCGGGAGAAAGACCCGGCGATGGCCCAGGGCGGCCAGCACGTGCAGGGCAAGGTGCAGTACCCGGTCAGCCCGCCGGTCGGCGGCCAGCACAACAACGACTGGCAAAACTGCATGGGCGACGTCTACGACGCCCAGATCGCCAGCGAGCACGCGGTGCACAGCCTCGAGCACGGCGCGGTGTGGATCACCTACCGCCCCGACCTGCCCAAGGACCAGGTCGACAAGCTCGCCGAGAAGGTGCGCGGCAAGGAAAAGCTGCTGATGAGCCCGTTCCCGGGCCTGGACAAGCCGATCTCCATCCAGGCGTGGGGCTACCAGCTCAAGGTCGACAACGCCAACGACGGCCGCATCGACGAGTTCATCAAGGCGCTGCGCGTCAACGCCTCCGTCGAGGGCCCGACCGCCCTCTGCGCCCAGGGCATCACCGCCACGGGCAGCGAGCCGCGCAACCTCCCGCAGCAGCAGCAACAGCAGGGCGGCTGAGCGGTGGTGGCCACAGCCGCGTCCCCAGAGGCGGCGACCTCGCCCGACGGCCCCTCACGCGGGGCCGCCGGGCGGCGCTTCGGCACGGCGGCGCTGGCGCTCTCCGTCGTGGTCGGCCTCTTGCTCGGGTACGCGGCGGGTTGGCTCACGCCGACCCTCACCCGCCCCGGCGACAGCTCTGCCGAGGCGGGGTTCGCCCGCGACATGACCACGCATCACGCGCAGGCGATCCAGATGGCGCTGGTCGCGTTCAAGTACGGGCAGGACGACGCGGTCACGCAGCTGGGCGTCGACATCGCCACGGGCCAGCAGGGCGAGATCGGCATCATGCAGACCTGGCTCCGCCAGTGGGATCTCGACCCGACGGGCTCCGAGCCCGCGATGGCTTGGATGCCCGACGGCGAAAAGCTGATGCGCGACGGCGGCCTGATGCCCGGCATGGCCACCAAGGCGGAGGTGGATCAGCTTGAGGCCGCGCGCGGCCACGAGCTCGACGTCCTTTTCCTCAACCTCATGATCAAGCACCACCTCGGTGGCATCCACATGGTCGACGCGATCCTCGACCAGTCCGGCAACGAGCAGGTCACCGAGGCCGCCCAGCGCATGAAGAACACCCAGCAGGGCGAGATCGACAACATGCGGAGCATCCTCAGTCGCATTCAGTAGTTTTCTGACTACCTAGCGCTACCTGACCCTTTTGCCGTCGTTGTCCGGGCGTGGGGGTTGTTGTAGCTGCTTCGCCATGTCGCCGTCCGCCGTCCGCCGCCGGCCTGGAACTGCTGTTCTCCCATCCCGCCGCCCCCCAGCCGGGCGCGGCCGCGAGACCCACGCCGGGGACGCCGGTAGCGTTCCGCGCTCCCGCCAGCTCTCTCCCCGCCGGCGGCGCCGTGTCGGCAGGCGGCGGTCCCGACGCCGGTGGCGTCAGGCCGGTGGCGCCGCGCCGGCCGCTGCCGACCTCCGGTATCCCCGCGACCTCGCCAGGCCCTGCCCCGGTCAGCAGCTCCACGCCCTCCTCGGATGCTGCTGTCGACGTCGGCCCGGCCGTGGATGGGCGCCGCGGCTCACTCAGTGACGCCCGCCGCCAAGCCGCACACTGGTGCCGCCGCTACCGAGCCGGCGGCGACGGCGCGGTGGCCGCCCGACGCCGCCACGGCGTACTCACCCGCGACCAGGAGATCGCCCTGATCGAAACCATGCGCGACCGCTTCCCCGACCAACTCAACCTGACCGGTCCCCTGTGGAGCCGCCAGTCCGTGGCCGCCCTCGTCGAACGCCTCCACAACATCCCGCTCAGCCCGGCCGCTGCCGCCCGGTACCTCCGCGCCTGGGGCCTGACCACCCGCGAACCGGTAGACCGCGCCTGCCCCCTGTGCGCCGAGTCAGTGGTCCGCTGGCAGGCCGAGGTCTACCCCGCCATCAGCCGCGCCGCGCAGCAGCAGCGCGCCGAGGTCTACTGGGCCGGCAAGACCCGCCTGCACGGCGTAACCCCGGCGACCGAGGTCGTCGCGGCCATCTCCACCCGCGGCTGGGTCCGCTTCATGGTCACCACCGAACCCGAGCTACCACGCGACTTCCTGACCCGCCTCCTGCCGACCTCCGGCCGCCTGACCCACGTCGTCGCGGACGGCTCGTGGTCATGCGCGGAATGGCCCCGCCGGGTCCCGGACGGCGTGGTGCTGCACGCTCTGCCGAGCTGTGAGCGGGCCCGCTAGGGCCCGGCGGTGTCGGTTCGGTCCGGCACGCCCGCACCTGCTAGTCTTCGTGGGTCGCTGAGCCCCCGTAGCTCAGGGGATAGAGCACCGCCCTCCGGAGGCGGGAGCGCAGGTTCGAATCCTGCCGGGGGCACCACACGCACGAGTAAACGCTCTACGGCCCGTTGCCAGGCGCTGACGGTGGCCAGCAGCATTCGGACGCCGTGCGTAACGCCAAGCCGCCGTCGAGGAAGGCCTGCTGCCCGGTGGCGGGGTGGCGCTGGCCAACGCCGCGGCGACCGCTTTCGACAAGCTCGACCTGACCGGGGACGAGGCCACCGGAGCCAACATCGTGCGAGTCGCGCTCACCGCGCCGCTGCGGCAGATCGTCGTCAACGCCGGCCTCGAAGGCGGCGTGGTGGCCGAGAAGGTCGAGGCCCTTCCGCCGGGCCGCGGCCGCAACGCCGCCACCGGTGAGTACGTGGATATGTTCGAAGGCGGGCATCGTCGAGCCCGCCCAAGGTCACCCGCTGCGCGCTACAAAACGCCGCGTCGATCGCCGCTCTGTTTCCGACCACCGAGATGCTCGTCGTCGAGAAGCGGCGGAGACGGCGGAGTAGGACAAGGGTGGAGGCGGAGGTGGTGAGGCGGCGGCCGGCCCCCGCCGGCCGCTGCCCCGCCCATACGCCAACCGATATTGATCAGCGACCGGCGAGCCGGGCGACCTTGGCGGTGAAGCCGCCGAGCATCTGCCCGGGGCGTTGCTGCTCACCCTGCTGCGATCCCAACGCGACGATGGCGGCGGTCAG
Organism: Phytohabitans sp. LJ34; assembly: GCF_052068095.1. Classification (NCBI taxonomy): domain Bacteria; kingdom Bacillati; phylum Actinomycetota; class Actinomycetes; order Micromonosporales; family Micromonosporaceae; genus Phytohabitans; species Phytohabitans sp. LJ34. Next base: position 142,916 of record NZ_JBQHDG010000018.1, read on the forward strand.
CACGGGCGTGGCCCACTGCAAACCCCGCAACTGCTGCTGCGCGGTGGCGATGTCGTCCGGCGTTTCCTGCGACGCCACAGCGCCGCTCTCGGCCTCCACCTTGCCGGCCTTGGCCAGCTTCGCACCGAGTACACCGCTGTAGACGGTGGTGCCGATCGCGACCACGGTCAGGGCCGTCTTGATCGCCGTATTCGCGGTGACGCCCGACTGGCCGCGAACCCGGCCACGATTGGCTAACAACAGACCGAGACCGCCGACCACGTGGGCGCCGACCGCCGCCGCGGAAACCGGAGCCCACCGGGCCCACCCCGCCGAGGCCACCCGGACCCGGTCGCGGGAGTCGCGCACGTCCTTGGACGCACCGTTGAGACCGACGGCTCCCATCAAGGAACCGCCCAACCAAATCGCCGCGCCCATGTCGTGCAGGGTACGGACAACCGTATTGCGTTCGTTCATGTTGCACTCCTCGTGCCAATAAATCGAAATGGGACACGACCCGTTTCGGCCGTACCTTGGTGGTCGTCCTGGCGGTGGCCGAAAGTCGACGGGGCCATCTCACGCGTCGCCTGTTTCTCGCGGGCCACCGCAGGGGATGCGAAGTGGATGCCCACCGCATGACCCGGCAAACCAAACCGGCCAATTCGTGGCCCGCCTCACCTGGGATAACCACAGCCATCACGGCAACCCGCCGGGCGACGTGCCCGCCGTCACCTCGCCGCATCCGTCGGCTTCGTTTGCCCGGAGATTTGACGGGTATACATGTCAAACAATCAATTGTTGCCCCCGCCCGCGCCAGCGCGGTCCCGCTTTCACACCTCAGGAGACCCGATTACCACCCTCATGAGCCATCCGGTCGCGTCGCCAACATCCGGCCGCCTGCCGCGAACCCTCACCAGACGGCTGCTTCCCGGCGCTGTGCATGGCGCCCGGCCGAGCGACCGGACACCAGACCTGATAGCGCGGCCGAGCTGATGGACGTCGCGCAGAGATCCGCGGCCCGGCCGGTCCGGTCAGCCGTGGTCGTCAACCCCGTCAAGGTTGACGACCTCGACGATTTCCGCGCGAGCGTGGACGGCACGCTGACCGCGGCCGGTTGGCCGGCACCGCGGTGGTACCAGACCACTCCGGAGGAGCCCGGACGCAGCCAGACCGCGGCCGCGGTCGCAGCTGGCGCGGAGATCGTTTTCGTCGCCGGCGGAGACGGCACCATCCTCTCGGCGGTCTCCGCGCTCGTGGGCACGGACACCGCGATGGCGGTCCTGCCGGCGGGTACCGGCAACCTCTTGGCCGCGAACCTCGGCCTCTCCACCGACGTGGCCGCCGGGCTCGAGGTGGCCTTGGAAGGCGGCCTGCGCCGGCTGGACGTGGGCGAGGTCGACGGGCAGCACTTCACCGTGATGGCCGGCATGGGCTTCGACGCCCGCATGCTCGATGGGACCTCGGACACCGCGAAGGCACGCTTCGGATGGCCAGCGTACGTAGTTGGAGCCCTACGACACATCAGGGACCGCCGGATGAACGTCACCGTCCGCATCGACGGCGGCGAGCCGATCCGGCGCAAGGCACAGACGGTGCTCGTGGCCAACGTCGGACGACTACAGGGGGGCGTACGCCTGCTGACCCAGGCACGCCCGGACGACGGACTGCTGGACGTCGCGATCCTGACACCGCGCCTCCTGCGGCACTGGCTGGCGCTGGGCTGGGCGGTCCTGCGGCGCAAGGAACGGGTGCCCTCCATGGAGGTGTTCCGCGGGACCCGCGTGGAGATTGCCAGCGATCGGGCACAGCCCCGCCAGCTCGACGGCGACCTCATCCAGATCGGCCGGCTGCTGGACGTACAGGTACAGCCGAAGGCGCTCTGGATGTGTGTGCCGCAACCGGCCGACCACCCGGACCTGGCCGAGGACGCCGACGCGGCCGCCGAGCGCGGCCACCGCCTCGCAAAGCCTGCTACAACGGCCTGAACAAACCCTCGGCGAGGGCTACGCGAACCGTACGCCGCGGCGAGCGACGGTTGGGACCGCGTCGTGTGGGCAGTGTGTGGGGTGAGGCGCAACATTCGGCGCAACCGCTGAGGGCGAGGCGATACCGTTGTCCGAGGCAGGTATGCCAGTGAGCATCACATTGTGCCTGCCCCGTGAGGTCGAGAGCCTTCGGATGGCCCGCACCGTCGTCAGCGCCGCCCTGTCGGCCCTGGAGGTGACGCGGGCCTGCCGTGAGCAGTTCGCCATCGTGGTCAGCGAGGCCTGCGGCAACGTCGTCGCGCACGCCGACGGCACCGACGCCTACGTCGTGAGAGTGAACGTCACGGACGGCCGATGCGACGTCGAGGTGGTCGACCAAGGAGCCGGCTTCGTCTACGACGCACAGGCCCCTCGACCCCAACCGACTGCCGCGTCCGGACGCGGCCTGTACCTGATCGACTTGCTGACCGATCAGGTCATCGTGACCAGCGACCTCGAGCACGGCACCACCGTGTGGTTTACCAAGCGTCTGGAATTCACCGATACCCCGACCGGATGACGGCTCGCATGTTAGATGCGGCACGGGCTGGGTATTTCATCAATCTTCGCTCCGGACCCCGGCGAGGCAACCCCACATTTGCCACGTATCGCTGGAGCCCGGATGCAGTCGACGCAAGCCCCTACCGTCACGCCTGTCGCCAGGTCCGCGGCGCCGCCGCGAGGTAGCGACTACGCCGAGCTCTCCCGCCAGGTCAAGGACGCCGGCTTGCTGGAGCGGCGTCCCGGCTCATACGCCCGCCGGCTGTCAGCCGCCGCGGCCATGGGCGTCGTCGCGGTGGCCGCGCTCCTGCTGATCGGCGACTCGTGGTGGCAGCTCGCGCTGGCACCGTACTGGGCGGTGGTCTCCACCCAGCTCGGTTTCCTGGGCCACGACGCCGGCCACCGCCAGATCTACACGTCCCGGCGCGCGAACCACATCCTCGGTGTCCTACTCGCCAACCTCGGCGTCGGCTTCAGCTACCGCTGGTGGGTCGACAAACACAACCGCCACCACGCCCACCCCAACCACGAGGACAAGGACCCGGACGTCGGCGCCGGCGCCCTCGTGTTCTTCGCCGGACAGGCACAGGCCAGCGGTCGTGTCGCCCGCCTCTTCTACCGCTACCAGGCCTGGGGATTCTTCCCACTGTTGATGCTGGAGGCACTCAACCTGCGGGTAGCCAGCGTCCGGTACCTGCTGGCAGACCGCACACGCGCGCACCTACGCGAACTGCTGCTGGTGAGCATGCACCTCACCGGCTACCTCGCGCTCGTCTTCCTGGTCCTGCCACCTGGCAAGGCCCTGGCCTTCATCGCCGTTCACCAGGCCCTGTTCGGCCTGTACCTGGGTTGCTCCTTCGCCCCCAACCACAAGGGCATGCCTGAGCTCACCGCGGCGCAGGAAGCCGACTTCCTGCGCCGCCAAGTCCTCACCTCCCGCAACGTGCGCGGTCACTGGCTGACCGACAACGTCCTGGGCGGCCTCAACTATCAGATCGAGCACCACCTGTTTCCGTCGATGCCTCGAGCCAACCTGCCCAAGGCCCAGCACATCGTCCGGCGGTTCTGCGCGACCCATCGGGTGTCCTACATGGAGACAAGCCTGATCGCCTCGTACGCGCAGGGACTACGCCACCTCGACGCCGTCGGACGATCACCTGGCACAGGGCAATGACACGGACAAGGATGGATGGTTCCGCGATGAGGTGGACACGTTCGGTGCGTGAGCGGGCCCGGGCCCGACTGGCCGCCGCGCAGAGCGCCGGCCCGCCACCCTTCGACGCCGACGCCGACGCCGACGGCGTCACCGGCTCCGGGCCGGACCACGTGATGATGGTGCGGCCAGCGCCGACCGTCGACGACGGCCTGCCCCCAGGTGTACGAGTCGCGGGGGCTTGGGCGTGGCGGCTGATCCTTTTCGTCGCCGCCGGCTACGTGCTGCTGCGGCTGGTCGGCATGCTCCGCCTCGTCGTCATCCCGGTCGCCGTGGCGCTACTGCTCGCGGCCCTGTTCCAGCCCGTGGTCGCCGCACTGCGCCGGCGCGGGATGAACCGGTCGGTCGCGGCCGCGCTCGTCCTGGTCGCCGGGCTACTGGTCGTCCTCGGCGGTCTCGGCCTGATCGTGCAGACTTTCGTCTCCCAGTTCGACGACCTGTCCACCCAGGTTCGGGAAGGCGTGGACGAGGTTCAGAGCTGGTTGGCCCGCGGCCCGCTGCACATCTCACAGACGCAGATCAGCGACAGCATCGACAGCCTCCAGCAGCGGCTCTCCGACAACCAGGGCATGCTGACCTCCGGTGCGTTGAGTACCGCCACCACCGTCGGCGAGGTGGTCGCCGGATTCTTCCTGGTTCTGTTCACCCTGTTCTTCTTCCTGCGCGACGGCGACCGCATCTGGCGGTTCGTCTGCCGCCTACTGCCCCGTCCCGCCCGCCTGCCGATGGCCCGCGCCGGCCACTACTCCTGGCACACCCTGGTGTCCTATGTGCACGCCACCGTCCTGGTCGCTTTCGTCGACGCGGTCGGCATCGGCATCGGCTTGGCCGTCCTGCGGATCCCGCTCGCGCTGCCGCTGGCCGCCCTGGTCTTCCTGACCGCGTTCATCCCGGTCATCGGCGCCACCCTGTCCGGCGCGGTCGCGGTCCTCGTCGCCCTGGTCACCCAGGGGCCGGTCAGCGCCCTGATCCTGCTCGCCATCGTCATCGGCGTCCAACAACTCGAAGGCCACATCCTGCAACCGCTCATCATGGGGCGCGCCGTCGCCCTGCATCCCCTCGCCGTCATCCTCGCCATCGCCATCGGCGTGGTCACCGCCGGCATCGTCGGCGCCCTGGTCGCCGTCCCGCTGCTCGCGGTCGGCAACACCGCCGTGCGATACCTGGTCGCGCACCCCACGGGCGAACCCACCCCGGACCACACTCCACCGGGCACCGAACCAACCGACGACGACCAGGCGGAAGCCGAACGCCTTCAAGAGGCCGGACGAGCGCGAACCAACCGGTCCGCCGCTCACCTCGCCGGATGACGCGCCGGCTGCGATCCGCCGCGACCGCGGCTAGACTCCCCAGTGATGGACCATCGCCCCGGACCTCGGCGCTGGCGGTCTAGGAGCGGGTTGGCTGCCGCTCCGATTGAGGTCCGAGAGCAGGTGCGTCGTGATCCTTTCCCATCAGATGCGTAAGACGCCCCATGGGATTCAAGTCTTGCTGTCCGGCGAGATCGACATGTCCGTCCAACAGGAACTGCACGACGTCCTGCACGCCGTCGTCGCCGCTTCCCCGACGATCACCGAAGTGGACCTTCGCGAGGTCACCTTCTTGGATTGTGCGGGTATCGGCGAACTCGTGGGCGCCTGCCTCGACGCACGCCGCCGCGGGCAGATCCTGATCGTTACCCAGCCGCGGGCATTCGTCCGCGAGGTGCTGGATTTGGTGAACACGCTGGCCTTGCTGACGTCCCGACCGGCCGCTTTTGTCGGCGGCGACGTTTAGCCCCCGTTCGTACGGTCCACCGGCAAGCGTGTTCCTGCCGCGGGCCCACTGGGAGGACGCCGGGTTCATGGGCTTGCCGTGTGGGGAAACGGGCGTTCCGGCCGCGACGGGGCCCGCCTTGTCGCGGTAGGGTCGAGCGGGAATGTCGACCCGTGGCTGCTCTGGTCCCTGGTAGTGCCTGACCTGCGGAAAGGTGCAGCCGTGAAGATGACCAGCGGTCTGGTGCGGCATCGACGTGGCACGAGGTCGCGGACCGTGCGCTGGGCGAGCCGGTGACAGCGGATGGATGACTATGCCGCCCGTATCAAAGCGCTCATCGCGCGGCAGCCGGCCGGCCTGAACGCCGGGACCGGCATGGCTGGTTTCCTGCAACGGCTGTGCGCGGTGGCCACCCAGGCGCTGGGAGTGTCGGGAGCGGGTGTGAGCCTGATGGCCGAGGACGGGGTGCGGCGCCTGGCCACCGCCTCCGATCCGGCGACCGAGCGGCTCGAGGAGGTGCAGTTCGTGTTGGGTGAAGGGCCCTGCATCGACGCCTTCCAAGCCCGCCGCCCGGTCCTGATACCCGACCTGGCGGACGGGGCGGTGCACCGGTGGCCGGTCTACACGCCCACCGTCCACGACAGCGGAGTCCGTGCGGTGTTCGCGTTCCCGTTGCAGGTGGGCGCGAGCCGCTTGGGCGTCCTGGACCTGTTCCGGACTCGGCCCGGACCGTTGACCGGCAAGGAGCTGGGGCAGGCGCTGGTCTTCGCGGATGTCGCGGTGGGCACGCTGCTGGATGGGCAAGAGCGTGCGGGCCCGGGCGCGACCGCCGACGGGCTGGCCGAGGCGATGGAAGGCCGGGCAGAGCTGTTCCAGGCTCAGGGCATGGTCATGGTCCAGCTCGGTGTTCCCCTCGCCGAGGCGATGGCGCGGCTGCGGGCCTACGCCTTCGCCGAGGGCCGCCCACTGGCCGAGGTGGCGCGAGATGTGGTCGCCCGCCGGCTACGGTTCGACCGAGACCAGCCATGAGCGAAGCATCCACCCAGATTTTGGAAAGGGCTGTGAGGCAGTCATGACCACCGTTTCCGCTGAACGGCTCGCCCGGGTCTTCGTCGAGGTCGCCGACACCCTGGTCGACGAGTTCGACCTCATCGACTTCCTGCACATGCTCACCGACCGCACCGCCACCCTCGTCGAGGCCGCCGCGGTCGGGCTGCTGCTGGCCGACCAGCGCGGCCAACTGGAGTTCCTAGCCGCCTCCGATGAGAACACCAAGCTCCTGGAGCTCTTCCAGGTACAAAACAGGGAAGGCCCGTGCCTGGACGCGTTCCACACCGCGACACCCGTGGTCAACGCCGACCTGGCCGACGCGACCAGCAGGTGGCCGCGCTTCGCGCCCCGCGCGACCGCGGCTGGTTTCCGCTCGGTCCACGCCTTCCCGCTACGGCTACGCAACCAGGTGATCGGCGCGCTCAACGTCTTCGGCCGCGAACCCGGCCCCAGCCTCGGCGACGCCGACGTGCCCATCGTGCAGGCCCTGGCCGACATCGCCGCGATCGGCCTGCTCCAAGAACGCGCCATCCGCCGCAGCGAGCTACTCACCGAGCAACTGCAAGGCGCGCTCAACAGCCGGATCATCATCGAACAAGCCAAAGGCGCCATTGCCCAAGCCCGCGCGGTAAGCATCGACGAGGCGTTCACCCTCATCCGGGCCTACTCCCGAGCCCACAACCGCCGCATCGGCGACGTCGCGCGCATGATCGTCACGGATCCGACTGGCATCCCCGGACTCGTCAACCCCTGACCCGGCCCTGGATCTGCCGCCTACGGGAGGCGGGCGGTCCTGACGACCAAGGCGAGGATCTCGTGGCCGGTCATCTGGCTGCCGAGTGTCCGGATCCCGCGGCACCGGAAACGGTCGTCGCGGCCGTGAACACGGCGAGCAGCCCGGTGACCTCCAACACTCGACGGACGATGGGTTGCGGGTGGCTGACTCGCATCTGGTGTCCGGCTTGGATGGCGGCGTCGCGCACCGCGACAAGTGCGGCAAGGCCGGTGCAGTCCAGGAAGGTTACCCCGGCCAGGTCGACGTCGAGCAGGTCCGGACTCCGGTCGCGCAACAGGCGCAGTAGCCGCTCGCGCAGCATCGGCGTGGTTGCCAGGTCGACCTCGCCGACCACGGCGACGCGGGCCGTGACCGCCGAAGGATAGGTGGTGTCGATGTGTAGCTGCGCCAATGCGGTCACCGGCGAAAATGTGGTCATGGACATTTGTTCCTCCAGCCCAGCGTGCCTCAACGATTGTGTGGTGAGCGGGCGGGGACTGGGCCCAGCCGGTAGGCCAGCCGGCTCTGTGGTGTAGCCCTCTGGACGGCAGCACCTTGACGATCTGAGCCCGGTCGACGTACGTCGCTGCCGCCGTCGTCGCCGTATGGCGGCATGCGTAGCAGCAGCCGAACCGGGCTGATGCGGGTCCTACATCGCCCGGGTTGGGGTGGGACCGGTGCGTCCGCCTTCGGCCTCCCAGGCGTCCTCGGCGGTGCCGTCGATCGGGCGTGTGGTGGGGGTGCTGACGGCCAGGAGGATGTGTTGGGCGTGAACGAGGTTGGTGGTGGCGGCGGCCAAGACCATGGCCGCGTCGGCGGTGCCTTCGGCGGTGTTGGGTGGGACGACGAGCAGGTCGATCCGGTCGTTGCCGCAGATCGCGGTCAACAGGCTGACCGGTTGGCTGCTGAAGTAGCCCAGCCGCAGGACACGGCCGGCTAGGCCGAGGCGGCGGGGATGGCTGTCCCAGCCGGCGGCGGCCAGGACCAGTCGCGTGACCGGTCCGCGGAGCTTGTCGATCGCCAGGACCAGGCCGGGCAGCTCGGCGACGGGGTCGGTGGAGCGGGGCCACCAGGCGCCGTCCAGAAGGGTGCGGCGTGCGCCGGTGGGTTCCATCCGCAGGCGTGGGGTCGATGGCGGTGTCAACGAGGTGGTGGTCATGCGTGCGGCGGCAGATGTGGCGGCCATGGTCGACTCCTCGCCCGCCGTCGGATCGGGATCCGGCGGTCGGCGGCTGGTTGACGGTGCGGTGGTCTGGAGATGCCCCGAGACGTGCCGGGTCCGGTCAGTGGCGCTGGCGGGACAGGCGGCGGCGTAGCTGGGTGATCCGGGCGGCCCCGACCACCATGGTCAGCAGCGCGGCGCCCACGGCCGCCATCAGCAGCGCCAACGCCAGCGGCAGGCTGCCGTCCATCCACAGGAAGTCGACCCGCACGCTGCGGGTGTTCTGCAACATGAACACGATCAGCACCACGAAAAGCAACGCGGCGGCACAGATACCAAACCAGGCGGCGCTGGTGCGGGTACGAGGCACCCGGTTGGCGGTTGTCATCGGCGGTGTCGTCTCCGGAACTCCCCGCGACGCCGCGGTGGCCGGGTCATCGGAACCGCTTCGAACACGACGTAGGTCGTTGGACATGACGTCCCCCTCGGGGTGGGCCGGCGTGGCGGGCACCTCAGCGGTGGGATGTCGTCGATTCCGGGATACCCACATCGTACACCCGTTCGGTCGACTTGGTGGCTTATCGGCCGGGCGACGCCCGACTGCCCGCCGGTCCAGGGCTGGGCCGGGGTGCGGTTGACGGTAGGCTCGGCGAGTTTGGCGGTCCAATCAGTAACCTTGAGTTCATCGACTCCCGCCGCCGCTGCGGCATCGGTGTGAGCGAGGTGGCATGGCAGGCGATCACGAGCGATCCGTTCCCGGTCTGGACGGGCAGGAACGTCAGGCCATCGCGGCCGCGTTGTGGGACTCGTGGCGATCGGGACTGCGCCGTGGCGCCATCATCACCGGCCTGCCCGGCATCGGGAAGTCGACAGGAATCGTGTCGCCGCTGATCGAGCGGGCCAGGAAGCAGGGTCTTTCCTGTGTTCTCGTCGACGCACAGCCTCGTGGCGAAGACAGCCCCATCGACGCCGAGGCCGCCTTGCTCGATGATCTTCGGTCCGAGATGGAGCAGGCCGAAATGGAGTTCGGTGCGCAGCGCGGCCTGTTCACCGAGCTTCGGGTGCTGCTGCGTCGCGACGTGCTGGTCGTGATCGACGAGTTCCAGCGGCTGCTCGACCCGGCGGGCCGGCCCGTGTCCCCGTTCGCCGACGAACTCGGCAAGCTGGTGTCGCGAGCACCCGCGGGCGCCCTGTGGCTGCTGTCCAACCGCGAGATCGATCCACGGTGGACCGGGCAGTTCCATGTGGCCAAGCTGCCCGCGCCGCCCACCACAGACGCGATCAACATCGTTCTCGCCAACCTCGACTCCGACGTCGACCCGGACGACTGGTTCCCGGTGGACCAGCGGGAACGGACGGTCGAGCGGCTCGGGGCCAACCCGCGCATCCTCCGGCTGCTCGCAAGACTGCTCGGCAAGAACGCCTTGGACCAACTGCTCGGGCCGGACCCCGGAATCGCCCCCGACCCCGCACTCATCAACGCCATAGAGATCGACCTGGTACGGAAGGCGGCCGAGGGTCTCTCCGAACCTGCGTTGAGCGCGCTCAACGACCTCTCCGTGCTCGACAAGTGGGCCGACGACGGCCTGCGCACCGCGATGATCGGGCGGCTCGGCGACACCGGCCGGATCGTCCGGGAACTTGTGGACCGCTACCTGCTGGAGACCCGCCCGGTCCGGCAGGGCTCGGCATCCGCGCAGATCTTGGTCCGGGTGCATCCGGTGGTCCGCGAGCTCAATACGGTCCGGAGGCACGGCGACGAAACCGCGTGGCGCGCCGCCCACCGGCGGGCCGGCGAGTGGTACGCCCGCCCGCTGCTGACCCGCGACCTCGGCCAGGTCAGCGAAACCCGGCTGGCCACCGCCCTCGACGACGCCGAGCGCCATCTGGACAAGGCACAGGCCGACGAGTTCGGCGACGACATCTCGGCCCGAGTCCGCCTCTACCTTGCGCGCTACGAATGGGTTCGGGACCTCCCCGAGCAGGCCGTGGACCGGGATGGACGGATCGCGCTGCTCGGCGCGTACCTGACCGACGTCGACGCGCCCCCGCTGAGCTACCACCTATCGCATCTGCTCTGGGCGCGTGGTGGCCCGGACGATCGGCGCCGCGCGCTCACGTACGCGAAACGTGCCACGGTCGGACAGGCCGAGCCCTACCCGTGGTTGCACTGGATCCAGCTGGTCCGTCAGCTCGATGGCTTCGCGGCCGCAGCCGCGGCGAGCCGGGAAGCGCTCCCCCACGTCATGACGCGGAAGGCCAGGATCTACGTCGAACTGGGCGCCGCGCTCGCCCACGACGGCCGGGTTGCCGAGGCCGTGGCCGAGCTGCGCAAGGGCTGCCAGGGGCTCTCGGACGAACGACCCCGCCTGGCCCAGCACGCGTTGTTCTACGCCACGGGCGAAACCGATCCGGCGCTCTTGCGGGAGACCCGGGACTGGCTGCACACGCGCCGCGAGCTCCAGCCCCAGGCCCTGCTCGCGGACGTCCTCCTGCTACAGCATCAGAGCCGCTGGGCGGAGAGCATCGAGCGGGCGCGCGAGGCCCGTGCCGTACGGCCGTTGGTGCACCTGTCGATGTGCGAGGCGATCGGCTGCCTGGCCGTCGGCGAACCGGCCAGGGCGCGGATGGCACTGGCCGACGCCCGCAAGGAGGACAAGTCGAGACGCCGGATGCCGGTCGAAGGAAAGGACTGGCTGGCCGCCATGATCGAACTGATGGCTGGCCGCCCGCGCGAGGCGCGCCGCGAACTGGCCCGGTACCTCGACGATCCGCCAGCCAAGCCGGACGAGATCCGGGACAGCCTGCTGAGCCTGTGGGATCGCCGGATCGCGACTCAGGGTGAGTTCAATCCCTCGCTGCACTTCCCGATCCTGCCGCCGTCGATCACGGGCCTGCCCTCGAACGTCCACCGCCCCCAGTACGGCGGACCCGTCTTACCTCAGCACCGCCACGCCGAGGAGACCCGCATGGGAGAAAGTTCAGCAGCGCCCGAGCAGGGACCGGTCGTCCTCGCGGTCGCCACGGAATGGCGATCGGTGCACGGCGGCCTCAGCACATTCAACCGCCAGCTGTGCACCGCCCTGGCCCAGGCCGGCGCGCGGGTCTTCTGCACTGCCCCGAAGGCATCGGAGACCGAGCGCCAGGAAGCCGCGGACGCGAACGTGACGCTCGTCCGACCGCTCAAGATGCACGGCGGCTCGGTCTCCGACATCCTTTCCCGGCGACCGGAGCTTCCGCCCGGCGCCGAGCCGGACATCATCATCGGTCACGGCCGGGTGACCGGCCGCGCTGCGGAGAACCTGCGCGACCACTTCCCAGACGCCCGTCGCGTGCACTTCATCCACATGGCGCCCGACGAGATCGAATGGTTGAAGACTGACCGCAAGGACGACACCGCCGTGCGAGCCGAAGAGCGGACCAGGGAGGAATGGAACCTGGGGCGCGACGCGCACCGGGTCGTCGCTGTCGGGCCTCGGCTCTACGACCGTTACGTACGTGATTTCTCCGCCCTCGGGGTCACCTCGGTCAGCCGAATGGATCCCGGATTCGACGTGGCCGACGTTGCCGTCGCCCGGACGCCGCCGCCCGGCGGGCCATGGTCGATCCTGCTGTTCGGCCGCGCGGAGGATGCCATTCTGAAGGGCCTCGACATCGCCGCGCGGGCGGTCGCCCTAGCGGCCGCGGACCGGGGCCCGCGGGCCGAAAAACTCGAGCTCAAGGTCCGCGGCGCGCCCGACAATACGTCCGCGGAGCTCGTGGAGAAGCTGGTGGCCTGGGCCAACAACCCGCTCGCCCGGCGGCCGATCGTCCGGTCCTATTCCACTGACCACGAGGACCTGGGCATCGATCTGCGTGCGGCCAGCCTGGTCCTGGTGCCGTCCCGGGCCGAGGGCTTCGGCCTGGTGGGCGTCGAGGCGATCCAGGCCGGTACGCCGGCGCTGATCAGCGAGGAGAGCGGCTTGGGCAAGCTCCTGGAGGAGACGCTCGACGAAGAGGCGAGGGCGCGCGTCGTCGTCCCGGTCACCGGCAACCTGGAGACCGACGCAACCGCCTGGAGCAAGGCCATCGCCGGCGTCCTGCGCGACCGGGAGGCTGCCTTTGCCGACGCCGCCCGCCTACGCACCCGCCTGGCCCAGGCCCACACCTGGTCCGCCGCGGCCATCCAACTCCTCGACGAGTGCCGCAAGCCCTGAGATTCCGTTGCTGATCGGTGCTGGGCGCCGGGAGCGTACGGGGGTGTCCACCGCGCGAAGCCGGCGGCTGATACGCGGGTATGGCATGCGAATGGACCTGTGGTATCACGACCGGCGCGACGTCTCGGACCTACCCTCCGCGGCATGACAGATAGACGAATCGTCGCCGCAGGGCGCGGGCTGCGGGTGTTCCTCGCCGGCGCGGACGACGTGCGACCACCGACCAACCCCGGACGGCGCATGGCGGCGTGGCTTCTCGCCTCGGCCGGGGCCGCGTACCTCGCGTACGGCGCGGCCACCTACCTGGACGCGAAATCCGGCCTCCCGACGTGGGTTTGCGCCTTCGCCGGCGCGGCGCTCGCGGCACCTCTGCTGCTCGTGGTGACCCGTCCCCTGCTGGCCTGGCGGGTGGCCTGGGTCGGCGCGGTGGTCACCGGGATAGCCGTCCAGGCCCACCACCGCACGCCGTTCTCGTGGCATCCCGCCATCTTCGTGGCGCTGATACTCATCCTGTACATGGTGGTGCTGCGGCAACCCGCGGCGGTCAGTGCGTGGGCCTGGGCGAGCATGGTGGTGCTCATCTGGGTGTCGTTCTACCCGGCGGACCGGATCCCGCTGAGCGTGATCGTCGCCATCCCGGTGGCCATCGCGTACATGGTCCGCCACCGGCGGGCGCATCAGCGGCGGCGCCTGGAGCCGGCCCTCGCGCCGTGGCTCGTCGCCCCGATCACGCACGACGGCAGCACCGCCGAAGACCGTGTGAAATACCGGGCTGGGAAAGCACCATCCATCGAAGGAGTCATCCGCGGATGAACGCAGGCCAGCACTGTCCTCAGTGGTTGGAGCCGAAGTACCAGCCGAAATGCGCCCAGTCGTAGAACTTCCAGCTGCACTGCGTGGTTATCGGCCCGTGGAGCGCACGGGCGATGTCGCACTCCTCCAGCGAGCCGTACGCGCCGTACTCCAGCCACATCTTCGGGCTGACCGACGCTGCCTGTCCGGCGGCGCCGGCCGGCGCGGCGGCCGCGAGGCCGCTCGCGGTGAGGATGCCGACGAGCGCGGCACCGACGGCGAACTTACGGAAACGGGTCATGGTGCCGAGTCCAGCACGGCACCCCTTTCAGAACCCTTTCACCACGGCGTCAGGCGGATGGTATGCGTGCCTCGATCTGCTCGCGGGCACGTGGACATTCCTCGAAGTTCAACGGGCAGGACAGCGCCTCTTCGATGAGGTCTTTCGCCACCTGGGCCTGGGCGATCCGCCGGTCGAGCTCGGCCACGTGCCGGCGGAGCAGGTCCGCGCGGTCCATCGGGTTGCCCGTCGCCAGCATCGCGCTCAGCTCGCGAAGGCTGATGCCGGCGTCCTTACCCATCAACACGATGGCCACGCGCATCATGTCGGCGTGGCCGTAGCGGCGCTGCCCACCCGCGGCGCGACCCGGAGCGAGCAGCCCCATGCTCTCCCAATGGCGCAGGACGTGGGTCGCCAGGCCAAACCTGCGGGCCAACCCACCTATGGTCAGGTCGTCGTCGACGGCGCTTGACTTCATGTGCACATTAACCTGCATCATGGCCGCCATGAGCAAGCAAGACCGGCTTGAGCATCCGGCGGTCCGCACCCGATGAGTGTCCTGGACCGCTTCCTCTTGAATGGCACCGTCGACGCCGTCGAAGACCTCACCCGCGGCGCGCGCCGGATCCGGGTCGCCGGCCCGTCGCTGCGCGACCTGGCATGGACCCCCGGGCAGCACATCCGGTTGCTGGTCGGCGACATCAGCGCGCCGAGCAACTGGCTTCGCGGCCTCCGCGACACGCTGCGCACCTACTCGATCTGGGACTACGACGCCGGTGGTTGCCTGGATCTGTGCATAGTGGACCATCCCGAGCCGGGGCCCGGCGCGCGCTGGTCCCACAGTGTCCATATCGGACAGCGCGTGTCCTTCACCCGGCCCGAGGGCCGGCTCGTCCTGAAGGACGGCGCGCCCTTCCACCTGTTCGTCGGGGAGGAGACCGCGTCGGTCGCGTTCGGCGCGATGCTCCGCGCTCTGCCGCCCGCCGAGCGCGCCTACGCGGTGCTCGAGTTCGAAGGTCCCGAAGACCGCCTCCCGCTGCCGCGCCACGACGAGCTCACTTGGGTGTACCGGGACACCGCCACCCCCGAGGACGACGGGCCGCTGCTGCGGGCGCTGCGGTCTCTCGACCTGCCGACCGAGCCGGGCGTCGCCTACATCGCCGGTGAGGCGCGCACCTGCCAAGTCGTGCGGCGACACCTCACCCACGAGCGCGGCTGGCCCCGGAAGGCGACCGTCGTCAAGCCCTTCTGGGCGCCCGGCAGAACCGGCTTGGACTGAGACCGTTTTATTGTGGACGGAGCCACGCTACGGTACCCAGAGGGACGCAGCCTGGGAGAAGGCGATGACCATTCCGCGGTTCCATCTGGCCGTGCCGGTCGATGATCTGGCCGCCGCGCGCCGGTTCTACGGTGAGGTGCTCGGCCTGGAGCAGGGGCGCAGCTCGGACACCTGGGTGGATTGGAATCTGCACGGCCACCAGTTCGTCACCCACTTGGCGCCGGCCCGCGCGGAGCGGATACACAACCCGGTCGACGGGCACGACGTGCCGGTGCCGCACTTCGGGCTGCTCCTCACCGTCCCGGAGTTTCACAAGCTCAGCGAGCGGCTGCGCGCCGCGGGCGTGGGGTTCGTCATCGAGCCCTACGTGCGTTTCGAGGGGCAGCCGGGCGAGCAGTGGACGATGTTCCTCCTCGACCCGGCGGGCAACGCGCTGGAGTTCAAGGCGTTCGCCGACGACGCACAGGTCTTCGCGACCTGACGGTCAAGGGGCACCCGCGCGGAGCGCGGCCAGCACGGCGAGCACCCGGCGGTGGTCGTCCGGCGTGTCTTCGAGGCCGAGCTTGCTGAAGATGTTGGCGATGTGGCTCTCGACGGTCTTGGGGCTCACCACGAGCCGCTCGGCGATGGCGGCGTTCGACCGGCCCTCGGCCATCAGGGCGAGCACGTCCCGCTCCCGGCCGGTGAGCGACAGCACGGGATTGCGGCGGGAGTGTCCGCGCATCAGGTGGCGGACCACGTCGGGGTCCAGCACCGTGCCGCCGGCCGCGATGGTGTGCAGCGCCCCGAGCAGCGTCGGCACGTCGATGACGCGGTCCTTGAGCAGGTAGCCGAACCGCTCCGCGTGCCGCTCCAGCAGACGCGACGCGAAGTGGGTCTCGATCGCCTGGGACAGCAGCAGCACGCCGAGCTGCGGGTGGTCGGCCTTGAGCTCCACCGCCGCGGCCGCGCCCTCGTGGGTGTAGGTCGGCGGCATCCGGATGTCCACCACCGCCACGTCGGGCCGGTGCTCCGCGACGGCGCCGGCCAGCGCGGCCGCGTCGCCGACGAGCGCACACACGTCGACGCCGGCCTCGGCCAGCAGCCGGGCCAGGCCCTCGCGCAGGAGAGCGGAGTCGTCGGCGATGACTACTCGCACGGCAGCACCGCCTGCACGGTTGTACCCGATGGCTCAAGGTCTGTCACGGTGAGCGAGCCGCCCGCGGCCGCGACCCGGTCGTGCAGGCCGCGCAGGCCGTGACCTTCGGGGTCGGCGCCGCCGACGCCGGTGTCCGAGACGGTCACGGTGAGCCCACCACGGCCGTGCTCCACGTCGATGCGGATGCTGCCGGCCGAGGCGTGCTTGACGGCGTTGGCGACCGCCTCGGCGACGACGAACCAGGCCGTGCCCTCGGCGGTGGCGTCGAAGCGGCGGTCGGGCACCTCGTAGGTGATCGGGACCGGGATGCGCTCGGCCACGTCCGCGACCGCCGCGAGCAGACCGCCGCTGGCCAGGGCCGCTGGCTGCATGCCCGACGCGAGCTCGCGCAGCTCCTGCACGGTGTGACCGAGGTCGACGACCGCGCGGTCGACCTCGGCGCGGAGGATGTCGACCGCGCCGTTGAGCCGCGCCGATTGCAGTTGTAGCGCGATCGCGAGGATGCGCTGCTGGGCGCCGTCGTGCAGGTCTCGCTCGAGGCGTCGGCGCTCGTCCTGGTGCGCGGTGGCCAGCCGGGCGCGCGACTCGGTCACCACCGCGAGCTGGCGCGCGAGCTCGGCGCGCAGCGCGACGTTGTCGATCTCGGCGGCGGCCTCGGCGGCGACCGCGACCACCACGTCGCGGTCGACCCGCCGCGGGTCGAACTCCAGCTTCGCGCCCCGCACGTCGACGGTGTGCGCGCCGGGGCTCACGACCCGGCCGTGCTCGGTCACCCAGCCACGCGCGGTCGGGTACAGCACGCGCGCACCGGGGTCGTCCAACGCGTGCGCGACGAGCACGTCCAGGTCGACGGGCGCGGCGCGCAGGCCACGGCGGACCGCGTCGACCGCGTCGAACCTGGCTCGGTCGAGCCGGCGGCCGGCGGCGCGGCGGGCCCACACGTACGACTGCCGCGCCACCGCCACGCCGGCGAGCGTGGCCGCGACCGTCGAGAGCTGCGACGTCTCGCCCAGCGGGGTGGTCCGGCTGATCACCACGACCACGAGTACGAACGCCATGACGACCGCGCCGGAGGCGAGCGCGTAGGCCGCGGACTCGGAGACGACCCGTTCGACGTCGTACAGCCGGTAGCGCAGGACGGACAGCGCGGCGCCCGCCGCCAGGGCCACGAACGCGACGGTGAGCGGCCAGCCGGCGAGGCCGTCGTGGCCCAGGTAGGACAGTGCGAACCCGGCGACGACCGCCGGCGCGAGCGGCACGAACCCGGCGACGAGCCAGAGCAGCTGCCGGCGCTCGTCGTCCCGCACACGGCGGGCGGCGCGTACCAGCGCGAAGACCGAGGCGAGCAGGCACAGCCCGAGCGCGAGGACGGCGGCGTAGGACAGCGCGTCGACCACTCCGCCAAGCCGCGAGACCGCCCACGGGCTGCGCATGCCCGCGAACGGCGCCTCGAGCGGGCGGGGCCGCAGCAGCATCAGCAGCTGGGACACCACTCCCAGCGCGGCGGCGGCGAGTGGCAGCCGGCGCGGCCGGATCCGGCCGGGCAGCGTGAGCTGTGCCGCGAGCGCGGCGAAGACGAACCACCACACCCAACTCGAGTCCGCGAACGTGGCGAGCAGCGGGTCACCCGTCCGCAGTGCCAACTCCTCGGTGAAGCCGCCCCAGGCGATCGCGGTGCCCAGCCCCAGGAACGCCCACCCGGCCGGCTGCCGGACCGCCCGCCAGGTCAGCACCACGCCCACGAGCCAGCACGCGAGCATCGCCACGACGTACGGCAGGTCGCCGAGCCGGGCGTGGTCGGCGAGCGTCGTCGCGACCATGGCCGGCAGCAGCGGCCAGGTCAGCGCCCGGGCGAGAAAGCGCGTGGCCGCTCCCATCCGCTCATCGTCGCAGCTGATCGGCTCGAACGTCTCAGGGACAGCCCTGAGGACAAGTTCCGGGCCTGCTCGGTCGTACGGCGCCCGCCGCACGCCGACGATCGAGGCCATGACTATCACCGCCACACCCACCACCGACCGGACCACCACCGTCGCCGCCCGGGTGGCATCGGTCGCCGCCCTGCTCTTCGCCGTCTGCCTCTTTTGGACGGTCGCCAGCGTCAACGTGCCCCGCGACGCGACCGACGCCGAGTTGCTCGCGTGGTGGCAGGACTCCGGCAACCGGCTCGCCGGGACGGTATCCGGCGTTTGCGCCATGGCCGCCGCTGTCCTGCTCGCCGTCGTCGTCAGCCACCTTCGCCGCATCCCTACCGCGTCCGGCGCGCCGGCGTGGCTGGCCCTGGCGCGGGCGATGGGTGCCGCCTTCACCGCCACGCTGCTCGTCTCCGCGGCGCTGCGCGGGGTGGTCGCCCACCTCGTCGACCGGATGGACCAGCCGCTGCCGTCACTCGACGTGCTGCGTTACTCGACCGCACTCAACTACACCCTGCTCAACCTGCCCGTCATGACGACCCTCGCGCTGACCATCACCGCGATCTCGGTCGTCACCCTCCGCACCGCGGCACTGCCGCGCTGGATCGGGTACGTCGGCCTGGGCGCCGCACTCGTGATCGCGGTCGCCGTCGCCGCGCAGATCGGCGCGTACGCGATACCGGCGGCTCTGCTCTGGGCGGTCTGCCTGAGCGTCGCGCTGTGGCGGCGCTAGAGCATCGCGGGAACGACGTCAGAGTGGGCTGCGCTCGACGGCCGCCACGGCCGCCTCGCGCAGCCCCTTGGCCGCCAGGCGATCGGCACGCTCGTTTTCCACGTGCCCGGCGTGGCCCTTGACCCACAACCACTCGACCTCGTGCCGGCGCGCCGCGGCGTCGAGGCGCTCCCACAGGTCCGCGTTTTTGACCGGCTCCTTGGCGGAGGTCAGCCAGCCGTTGCTCTTCCACCGGGGCATCCACTTGGTGATGCCGTTGCGCACATAGGTGCTGTCGGTGTGTATCCGCACCACCGCCGGCCGGGTCAGGCTCTCCAGCGCCCGGATCGGGGCCATGAGCTCCATCCGGTTGTTGGTGGTCGCACCCGCCTCGCCCCCGCAGAGCTCCTTTTCGTGTGCGCCGTATCGCAGGAGGGCGCCCCAGCCACCCGGGCCCGGGTTGCCGCTGCACGCACCGTCGGTGTAGATGTCCACGACCACTCGGGCAACATACCGAATGCCCACCGGCCGACGCGCCGTCGCGCTTGCGCATGCCGCCCTCCTCAGGTGTTGTGATGGGTGCGGACGGAGAACTTCTTGGGGGGGCACAAGATGATCATCCCGGCACGCTTCAACGGGCCACCCGGCTCGGGCAATGGCGGCTACAGCGCGGGCGTCTTCGCCGGCGACGACACCCATGAGGTGACACTCCGCATGCCCCCACCGCTCGACACCCCGCTCGTCCCCGCCGACGGCAAGATCCAGACCCAGGACGGCGCCGTCGTGGCCGAGGTCGGCGCGGCCGGCGCGATCACGATCACGGTCCCACCGGTCGGGTACGCCGACGCGGCCGACGCCGCCACCCGCTACTCGGGGTTCGCGGAGCACCCGTTCCCCACCTGTTACGTCTGCGGGCCCGAGCGCGCCGACGGGCTGCGCATCTTCCCGGGCGCGCTCGACGACGGCACCACCGCCGCACCGTGGAGCGTCCCCGACGACGTCTCGCATCCGGTGGTCTGGGCCGCCCTCGACTGCCCGGGCGGCTGGGCCGTCATCCAGGGCGGCCGGCCGTACGTGCTGGGTCGCATCGCGGTACGCGTGGCGCGGATGCCCGCTCCGGGCGAGCGGTGCGTGGTGCGCGGCGCGCTCGCCGAGACCGAGGGCCGAAAGGCGCTGGTACACACGACGCTGTACGGCGAGGACGGTGACGAGGTGGCCCGCGCCCGCGCCACCTGGATCGCGATCGCCCGCTGAGCCCCGAGCGGCGTTCGCGCGCCGCCCGGGGCAGTGTCTACCTTGTGCCTCGTCGCGCGGTCAGCAGGTCAGGTTGCCGCCGGGTGTGGTGCCGAGGATCTGGACGAACCGCGTGTAGTTGTTGACGCGGCTCTGCACCTGGGCCGGGTTGCGGCCGTTGCACTCCAGCGAGCCGTTGATGCTCCGGATGGTCTCGCCGAAGCCGCGGCTGTTGACCATCGCGTTGTGCGGGGTCATCGTGCCGGGGCCGTTCTGGGTCATCCAGTACCAGATGCCGGTGCGCCAGGCGACCGAGGCGTCGTTCTGCACCAGCCACGGGTTGGTGAGCAGGGGCAGGCCCAGCGCGTCGCCGGCCGCCTTGTAGTTGAAGTTCCAGCTCAGCTGGATCGGGCCGCGGCCGTAGTACGCCGCCTGGCCGGCCGGGCAGCCGTAGGGCTGGCTGGCGTCGCAGTAGTGCGGGTAGTTGGCGGTGTTCTGCTCGACGACGTGGACCAGGCCGCCGGTCTCGTGGCTGACGTTCGCGAGGAAGGCGGCCGCCTCCTGGCGCCGGACCGTGTCGCTGCCGGTGCGGGCGAACGCGGGGTACGCGTTCAGCGCGGCGACGAGCCCGGAGTACGTGTAGAACGAGTTCCGGCTCGGGAACATCTGGTTGAACTGCGCCTCGCTCACCACGAAACCGTTGCCCGACGGCGGCGGCGTGGTCACCGGCGGCTGGCCGCTACAGGTGTATGGCTCCCAGTACCAGGTGCTGATCGTCGGGTCGTAGCCCGGGTTGTCGTGCTCGGCGATGTAGTACTGGCCGTTGGTGTACCGGACGATCGCGCCGGTGGTGTACCACTGACCGGCGACCCAGTTGGGGTGGTTGCAGGTGCTCGGTGGCGGGGTGGTGCCGCCGCACGTGCCCTGGTCGGCCCAGACACCCGAGGTGCCGGGTGGCGCCTCGCCCTGGGTCCACCACTTGGCCAGCCAGTTGTGGCCGTTGTGCGAGGCCGTCATTCCTCCTGTGTAGACGGACGACGCCTGCCACGGCGCCGCGCAGGCGGCCGCGGACGCGGTGGCCATCGGCACGATCGCCGCCAGCGCACCCCCGATCACCAGTGCCGCCACCGTCGCGATCGTGCGGACCTTCGACACGTGGTCACCTCCTCGATGTGTGGTCGTGATGTTCATCGATGAGGTGAGAGCGTAACACGATAAATAAAGCTTCCTAACAGTTACTTGGAACCATGTTCGAGCGCGGCGGAGACAGCCTCGGACGCGGGGCACTCGACCCGCGGCACCACCCCGCCGCCCTCCCAACTGGTGCCGGTCAGAGCGTCCGTCACGTATCCGATGGGCACCTGGCCCACGACGGTGGGCGCGAGCCGGATCTCGGTGATGTGGTCGGCGGCGCCGGGCGTCCGCTCGCCGACGACCGTGACCCGGCCGCGGGCCCACAGATGGTAGGCGAGCGCCTCGCCGGAGGAGAACGTGCGGCGGCTGACCAGCACCGCCACCGGCGTTTCGACTGGCACCGCCGTGCCCTCGGGCAGGTCGGGCGTCCACCACTGGCGGGTGTGGTCCCGGTACGTGACGTCGGACAGGTGCGTCGCCTGGTCGCCGAGGAGCCGGGCGGCGATGTACGCGACCGTCTCCGGGTGTCCGCCGCCGTTCGCCCGCAGGTCGAGCAGGATCCGGGTCGCCCCGCGGGCGAGGGCGAACGCGCCGTCGAGGTACGGCTGGGCGATGCGGAGCGCGTCGAAGCCGTCGACGCGAATCAGGCAGGCGCCACCGTCCAACCTGGACACCTCGCGCACCTGGGCGGCCGCGGGCCCGATCACCGCCGGGTCCGGCTCGGGCCAGCCGGGCGCGACTTCGTGCGGCGGGTCGGTGCCGTCCGGGTCGAAGGTGAGCAGCAGGTGCCGGGAGTAGCGCCACGCGACCCGCTCGATCTCGGCGCAGGCGGCGGCGGTGATCGGGTCGGCGCGGCCGCCAAAATCGCGAACCAGCGCCGCCGCGAGCTGCTCGTAGCGCTCGTGCGGCGGCGGAAGCGAGCGCAGCCACCCGGCTAGGCGGGTGATGAGGGCAGAGATCATGTGGCACACGCTAAGGCCAGATTTCCGGAACGCGGCCACTCAGATGTGACGCTCTGAGCGAACCCCGCGATGGCCGTGGTGCCGCTGCTCACCACCGCCCGCCTGGTGCCCTCCGCGATCGGCGTCATGAACGCGGGCTCCGTCGTCGGCGGCTCGGCCCTCCCCTGGCTGGCCGGGGCGAGCGCGCAGGGTGCGGGCGTGTGGACGCTGCTGCCGTTCACGCTGGTGCTGGCCCTGCTCCAGCTCGCCGTGTGGTGGCCGATGGCGCGCCTGATCAAAAGCAACCCCGGACCAATCCCGCGGCCGGCGGGCGCCGAATCGCTTTCGTGACCACCGGGACCGTGATCGCCGGCCGTTACCGGCTGAGGGAGGCGATCGGAAGTGGCGGCATGGGCCAGGTGTGGCTGGCCGCCGACGACATGCTTGGCCGCAACGTGGCGGTCAAGGAGGTGATAGCGCCCGACTCGGGGCAGTTCGCCACCGTCCAACAGAGCCTGCGCGAGGCCCGCTCGGCCGCCTCGCTCAACCACCCCAACGTGGTGCAGATCCATGACATCCTGCACACCGACCGGCCGTGGATCGTGATGGAGTACGTACCGTCCCGCTCCCTCTTCGACGTGATCGTCCGCGACGGTCCGCTCGGTCCGCGCGAGGCGGCCCGGGTCGGACTCGGCATGCTCGCCGGGCTGAGGGCGGCACATGGAGCCTCGATCATCCACCGTGACATCAAGCCGCAGAACGTGCTCGTCGGCCACGACGGGCGGGTGGTGCTCACCGACTTCGGCCTGGCCGTGCGGGCCGGCGGGTCCGGCCGGACGGAGGCGCTGATCGGGTCGCCGCAGTACATCGCGCCGGAACGGGTCCGCGACGGCGCCTCGACACCGGCCACCGACATGTGGTCGCTCGGGGCGACGCTGTACGCGGCGGTCGAGGGACGCGCCCCGTACCAGCGGGAGACGACGACCGCGACGCTTGTCGCACTGGCCAGCCAACCGCCCGACCCGATGCGCCGGGCCGGTCCGCTGGCACCGATCCTGCTGCGCCTGCTGGAGCGGGATCCCAGCCTGCGGGCCGACGCCGACGCCGTCGAGCGCTGGCTGCGGCCGATCGCGGAGGGCGTACCGCAGCCGGCGGAGCGCTCCCCGGAGGAGGCGGCGCTGGCCCGGCTCACCCGCATCCAGCTCGCGGTGGCCACCTTCGTGCTGGCCGCGACCGCCACCGTCGCGGTCATCCTGGCGACCGGTTGGTCATAACCTCGACCTAGGTAGGTTATTGAGTCTTCTCTATCGCTTCGCGCGCGCCATATCCTGCGGCTGCCGGTAACCCCGGCGTTCCCTGGGCCCTAGGAGGTCGCGTGAGACCCTCGTCGATCCTGCGTGCGATGGCGGCGCTGCCGCTCGTCGCGGTGGCGCTGGCCGTGCCGGCGGCGCCGGCCACAGCGATGGTCGCCATCCCGGACATCTCCCTCACGAACGTCAAGGCGCACCTTCAGCAGTTTCAGTCGATCGCCACCGCGAACGGCGGCAACCGGCGGTCGACCACCACGGGCTACACCGCCTCGGTCAACTACGTGGCCAACCGCCTCACCGCCGCCGGCTACACCGTCGTGCGGCAAAACTGCACCTCCGGCTGCACTGCGGGCTCCGGGCCGAACGTCATCGCGGACTGGCCCGGCGGCGACCCGAACAACGTGTACATGTTCGGCGCGCACCTCGACGGCGTGGCGGCCGGGCCCGGCATCAACGACAACGCCTCCGGCTCGTCGATGTTGCTGGAGATCGCGCTGACGCTCGCCGCGACCAACCCGAGCCTCACCGGGCACGTGCGATTCGCGTTCTGGACCGACGAGGAGCAGGGGCTGAACGGTTCGGAGTTCTACGCCAACACGCTGGCGGCCGCCGAGCGGGCACGGATCCGCGGATACTTCAACTTCGACATGGTGGCCTCCACCAACGGCGGCTACTTCGTCAACCGCATCACGTCCGGCGTGGGCCAGGTCTTGAAGGCCTACTACGACTCGATCGGCGTACAGACCGAGGAGAACACCGAGGGCGCCGGCCGCTCCGACGACGCCTCGTTCAACGCGATCGGCGTGCAGACCTCGGGCGTCGCGGCCGGCGCGTCACGGGTGAAGACGGCCGCGCAGGTGGCCAAGTGGGGCGGCACGCAGAGCGCGTTCGACCCGTGCTACCACCGCGCCTGCGACACCTACCCGAGCAACATCTCCGACACAGTGCTCGACCGGGCCGGGGACGCCGCCGCGTATGCACTGTGGACACTCGCCACCGGCGCCGCGCCGGCGACGATCTGGTCGGACACCTTCGAGACCGCCACCGGCTGGACCACCAACCCTTCGGGCACCGACACGGCCACCACCGGGGCGTGGGAGCGGGCCGACCCGGCCGCCACCACATCCAGCGGCGCCAAGCAGCTCGGCACCACCGTCTCCGGCGTGAACGACCTTGTCACGGGGGCGGCGGCGGGCACCGACGCGGGCACGTTCGACATCGACGGTGGCGCCACGAGTGCCCGCTCGCCGGCCATCGCGCTGCCCAGCGGCACGCTCACGCTGTCGCTCTCCTGGTATCTGGCGCACGGCAGCAACTCCTCCAGCGCCGACTTCTTCCGGGTGTCCATCGTGCACAGTGGCGGCACGACGGCACTCTTCACGCAGCCCGGCGCGGCCGCCAACCGCAACGGCGCCTGGGCCACGGGCAGTTGGAACATCTCCGCCTACCAGGGGCAACAGGTACGCGTGCTCGTGGAGGCGGCGGACGCCTCCGGCGCCAGCCTGGTCGAAGCCGGCGTCGACGACGTACGGATAACCGCGAGCTAGCCCAGGTGCGTGCTGGAAGGTACGCGTGACGTCCCTTCAAAGCGGATTTCCCGGATCCGCGTCAGCTGCGGGCCGCCGCTCCCGCCGGAGACCGCGCAGGTCGGCGGCTCGCAGCGCTCGCCGAAATCCCCGACCCGCGCTGCCACGTCCGCGAAACAAGCCCCCATGGCGGTCTTCGCGGGCCCTACCTCCGCCATCCTGACGGTTACCCGCGGCGACGGAATCCCTGTTGCTTCCAGGTTCGCCGATCCGGGAACAGACATTGTGGACAAACGTCGACTGCCGGCGCGACCAGCGGCGGACGGGTGAGGCGCGGGAGCAGCGGTATGTACCACGACGGACATCGCGGTAGCTCAAACCTCTGTCTAAATAAGGGGTCGAGGCCACCCGACTCCGAAAAGTCTCTAGAGTGACGGGTTGAGGCCTTCGTGGCGGACGTGCCAGCCTTCGGTGGGGAAGCCCGGCGTTGGCGGGCCGCCGTCCCATCCGGCTGCCATCAGGGCGACGGCCGCCAGCAGGCCGCCGTTGCCGGGCAGGTAGATCGGCAGGGACGGGGTCTGGCGGTTGTGGCCGTTGGGCAGGTGGGTGTTCTTCGCGGCCGGCATCAGCAGCGCGTCGATCGCGGTCGCCGGCTCGCCGAGCCGGGTCGCGGTCATCGCGATCGCCGGGTAGTCCCAACCCCACGTGCTCGACCAGTCCCATGTGGACATCACCGAGTGGAGCGTGGCGCGCATGACCTCGGGGTCGACCAGGTCGGTCGGCGGGACGAACCCGAGCGCGTACAGCATCGAGGGGTGGTCGTCGGCGACCGTATACGGCGGGACGTCGATCGCCGCGTACACGCCGTCTCGTACGAGGGGGCGGACCAGGTGGTCGGCCACCTCCGTCCACAGTGGCTCGGGCGGCAGGCCCAGCCGTGACCGCCAGCGCTGGGCGACGTGGAGGCCCCACGCCCAGTACGCCAGCTCGAAGGTGGGGTTGGTGACGGTGGCGCGGATGTCGCCGTAGGACTCCTGGGCCGGCACGAGCGGCGGGCCAAGCTGATAGCCGCGTTCGCCCTTCGCGGCGTACGCCGCCATGAACGCGGCGGACTCGAAGACGATCTCGGCGTACCGCT
The DNA here is from genome assembly GCF_052068095.1 of Phytohabitans sp. LJ34. Classification (NCBI taxonomy): domain Bacteria; kingdom Bacillati; phylum Actinomycetota; class Actinomycetes; order Micromonosporales; family Micromonosporaceae; genus Phytohabitans; species Phytohabitans sp. LJ34. The sequence continues at coordinate 168,964 of NZ_JBQHDG010000018.1, forward strand.
CCAGCGTCTCCGGCGAACCGGTCGCCCGGTGCACCAGCTCGGCGAGGTGGATCGGGTGCGGCTGCTGCCAGACCAGAAACGGGCCGATCGGGCTGGGGCTCTCCCGCCCGTCCGGGCCGACCTGCTTGGGCCAGCGGGCACCGCCGCAGCCCTGCCGGCGGGCGGTGGCGCGGGCGCCGGGCAGGGCGGTGGTGTACCAGCGCAGGCTCCGCTCCAGCAGCTCGGGCCGCCCCCACAGCGCGAAGTGCGCGGCGTGCCACCAGTGCATCTCCAGATGGAATCGGCCCCGCCAGCTGTTGACCATCAGGCCGGTCTCCTGCGGTGGCAGCGAGCCGGCGCAGTGGATCCGGGTGAGGTACTGGGAAAGCACGATCCGGCGTTCCAGCTCGGTGGCGCGCGGGTCGGTGCTGCCGGCGAGCTCGACGGCGCCGCCGCTCCGCCAGAAGGCGGGCCAGGCCGCCTCGGACGCCCGCACGGTCTCGTCGAAGCCCACCGACGCGTTGAAGCCGATTGCCATCTCCAGCACGTCCGCGGACGAGACGAGCACCTCGTGCGCCGCGGTCTGCCGCACCGATCCACCCGTCACAGCGATGTCTACTGTGTACCGCGTGTCGTCGAGGACGCGATACACACGACCGCCCCGCAGGGTGCTCGTGTGCGCGTCCGGCCGCGTCCAGTCGGCCGCGACGCTCCACGACTGCGACCCGTACGGAAACGCGATCCGCACCGCGAGTCCGGAGCCGAGCAGCGCGGAGACGACCCGCACGGCGAGCACGTCGCGGTCGGGGTGGCAGGCCGTGGTGACCGTCACCGGTGTGCCCAGCAGGAGGAACCGGCTCTCGATGACGCCGGTCCACAGGTCGAGCCGCTGCCGCACGCCGGTGACGTCGCCGGGCGGCACCGGCCGTCCGTCCAGGACGAAGCCGATCCGGCCGAGGTCGAGCCGATGTGGGTTGTTGCGTAGCCACGACTCGGCGCGCGAGGCCGGCGCCTCCCCGGTGCCGGTCACCTCGCCCAGCATGTCCACATAGGGCACCGGCCCGCGCGGCGTGTCGTACAACCGGTAGGTGTCGGCGAGGTCTTCGGCGCCCGGGACGCTGTGCCAGCCCCACTGGGACATGGTGGCCAGCAGCGTCCCGGGCTCCGATCCGTCCCGGTCTTCCACGGGATAGAGGCCGGGGAAGGTTTGCAGCCCGGTGACGTCGACCGTGAAACAGAGCTCGCCGTTGCCGACGGAGAGCGGTGACCCCGACGCGATCCCGGTCACGTCGACCGCGTGCCGCGCGGCCAGCTCGCGCCGATCGATCACTGGATGGCCGCTTCGACCTGCTTGACGAACTCGTCCGCGGCCGCCGCCGGCGTCTTGCGGTTGAAGAGCACCTCGTCGTTGAGGCGGGTGAGGATGTCGGGCGTGTCGGTCGAGCCCTCGGGGCCGATGACCAGCGGCGGGCCCATCGTCGGCGTCGCCGTCTCGATGAACTCGGCCTGCGCCTTCTGGTCCTCGTTGAGCGCCGGGAGGATCGCCTTGAGCACGTCCGAGTTTGCCGGGATGCCCCGGTCGGTGAGGATGAGCTTGCCCGCGTCCTCGGTGTTGACCAGGAAGTCGACGAGCTTCGCCGCCTCCTTGGGGTGCTTGCTCTTCGCGTTGATCGTGTAGACCTGCGACGCCTGGAGCCACATGCCCTTCTGCTGGGCGCTGCTCTCACCCGGGTAGCGCAGGAGCTTGAGCGGGTGCCCGGAGGCCTTGCGCAGCGCGCCGAGCTGGTTGCTCCAGTCGACCTGCATGCCGGCGAGGCCGCGGCCGATCAGCGTCTGCTCGGGCGAGGGCTGGCCGGCCAGCTCGGCGGTCTTGGCGGCGGGTGGCGAGGCGCCGGCGTCGCGGAGCTTCGTCGTCATCGTCCACCAGTCGGTGAGCGTCTGCTTGCTGATGCCGAGCTTGCCGTCCTGCGTGTAGAGCGCCTCCCCGCGCTGGCGGGAGAAGACGTCGAGCGTGTCGCTCTTCGTCGGGTCGGCGACGCCGTAGGTGCCCTTGGGCGACTTCTTGGCGACGTCGGTGGCGATGCGCACGAAGTCGTCCCAGGTCCAGGTGGCGTCGTCGGGCAGCGGTACGCCGGCCTTCTCGAAGACGACCGGGTCGGCGATGATGACCGGCGTGTTCACACCGGTGGGCACGCCGAACTGCTTGTCGTCGAACTTGCCGTTGCCGAGCGCGGCCTGGTCGATCTTGTCGGTCTTCAGCTCCGCGCTGACCCGGGAGAGGTCGAGCAGCGCGCCGCGACCGCCGTACTCGCGGGGGTAGGCGCCGCCGAGCGTGATGACGTCCGGCCCACGCCCCGACGCGACCTCGGTGGCGAGCTTGTCGAAGTACGCGTTGAAGTCGGCGAAGTCGCCGGTCACCTTGATGCCGGGATTCTTGGCTTCGAACGCGGCGATGACCTTCTTGGTGGTCTCCGCGCGGTCGTTGTTGCCCCACCAGGAGAAGCGGATCTCCACCGGGCCGTCACCGCTGTCACCGCCCGAGTCACCACCGCAGGCCGCGGCGGCGAGAAGCGTGGCACCGGCGACGAAAGCGGCGGCGAGGCGCCGTCTGGTTCTCATCTGAGGTCCCTTCGTTTGTTGGAACGATTCACCAAATGCCCGGGGCGATCACTTGAGGCCCGTCGTGGCCAGCCCCTGGGTGAGATAGCGCTGGCCGGCGAGGAAGAACCCGAAGATCGGCACGAGCGCCACAATGGACATCGCGAACAGCTGCCCCCACGCGCTCTCCCCTTGACCGTCCAAGAAGGAGTTGAGCGCCACGGGTGCGGTGTAGAGGTTGGGGTCGGTGAGGAAGATGAGCTGGCTGAAGAAGTCGTTCCAGGTCCAGATGAAGGTGAACAGCGCCGACGTGGCCAGTGCCGGCAGGGACAGCGGCATGATGATCCGCCAGTAGATGCGGAAGTGCCCGCAGCCGTCCATCCGCGCGGCCTCGTCGAGCTCGCGCGGCAGGCCCCGGATGAACTGCACCATCAGGAAGATGAAGAACGCGTCCGTGGCGAAGAACTTCGGGACGATGAGCGGCAGGTTGGTGTTGATCCAGCCGAGCTCGGAGAAGAGCACGTAGCGCGGGACGATCAGCACGTGGATCGGGAGCATCAGCGTGGAGAGCATCATCGCGAAGAAGACGGTGCGCCCGCGAAACTTGAGCCGGGCGAACGCGTACGCCGCGAGCGAGCAGGAGAGCAGGTTGCCCACCACGGAAAAGAACGCGATGACCGCGGAGTTCCACAGGTAGAAGTGGAACGGGTGGGCCAGCGCGGTCCAGCCCTCGGTGTAGTTGGCGAAGTCGGCCTCGCGCGGCCAGATGGACGGATCGCGAAAGATCATTTCGGTCGGCTTGAACGAGCTGGAGACCATCCACAGCAGCGGGTAGAGCATCGCGATGCCGAGCACGACGAGCAGGACGTGCTTGCCGAACCGCCGCGACCGGCTGGTGCTCCGCGCTCCCGGCGGACGGTCGGGTGGCGCGCCGACCGTCGGGCCGGCCGGAGCGATCGTGTCAGTCGCCATAGAAGACCCACTTCTTCGCGAAGAGGAAGTTGACACCGGTCAGCACCGCGATGATGACCAGCAGGACCCAGGCCAGCGCGGACGCGTAGCCCATGTCGAACGACCCGAAGCCCCGGTCGTACAGGTAGAGGGTGTAGACGAGCGTCGAGTCGACCGGCCCACCCTTCCCGCCGCTGACCACGAACGCCTGCGTGAAGTTTTGAAACGCGTCGATCATCTGGAGCACGAGGTTGAAGAAGATGATCGGCGTGAGCAGCGGGAGCGTGATGCGGAAGAACTGCGACACGGCACCGGCGCCGTCAACCGAGGCCGCCTCGTAGTACGAGGTGGGAATCTGCCGCAGGCCGGCCAGGAAGATCACCATCGGCGCGCCGAAGGTCCACGCGTTGAGCACCACGAGCGTGCCGAGCGCGGTGTCCGGGTTGGCGATCCAGCTCGTGCCCTGGATGCCGACCAGGTCGAGGATCTGGTTGACCAGGCCCTCGCTGCCGAAGATCTGCCGCCACAGGATCGCGATCGAGACGCTGCCGGCGAGCAGCGACGGCAGGTAGTACACGGACCGGTAGAAGGCCAGGCCCCGCACGCCCCGGTTGAGCAGCATCGCGAGCGCGAGGGCGAGGCCGAGCTGGAGTGGCACGGAGACGAACACGTACTCGAACGTGACGACCAGCGACTTGTGCAGCCGGGGGTCGTCGAGCATCTGCTTGTAGTTGTCCAACCCGAGCCACTCCGGCGGGCTGAGCAGGGTGTAGTCGGTGAACGAGAGGTAGAGCGAGGCCAGGATCGGCCCCACCGTGAAGACCGCCATGCCGATGAACCAGGGAAGCAGGAAGACGTACGCGGCGCGGTCCTCCCGCCGGCTTCCCTTGCTCTTGAGGCTGCGCTCGCTCATCGGAGCACCCTTCGTATGCGTGAAACCAGTTTCTAACAGAGCCCTAATGTGCTGTCAACGATCAGTTTTCACGTTTCAATGAAGGACAAACCGGACGAAGCTGGCTGTGGAGACGGCCGGGGAACCGATTGCCAGGGCCGTCGAGTAACCGGTATCTTGACCCGGCGAAGACGTTCGCACTGGACATGGGCACCCAGGGAGCGACGCCATGAGTCTCGACACCGACGACGCACACCGAAGCAAGCCGCGGGCTCGCCGCGGTGGCGTCCGCCGCGATCCGACGGCGGCCACGATCAGCCGCGTCGCGGACGCCGCGGGAGTCTCCCGCGCGACCGTCTCCCGGGTCATGAACGGCAGCACGACGGTCGCCCCCGAGCTGGCCGCCCGCGTGCGCGCGGCCGCCGAGGCGCTCAACTACGAGCCGAGCCTCCTGGCCCGCAGCCTCGCGCTGGGGCGCACGAGCACGGTCTCGCTGATCGTGCCCGACCTGGCCAACCCGATGTTCCAGGACATCCTGCGCGGCCTCAGCACCGCCGCGGGCGCGCAGGGCCATCGCCTGATGGTCGCCGAGTCCAACGAAAACGCCGAGGCCGAGCAGATCCTCGCGGTCGAGGCACGGCGCCGCTCGGACGGGCTGGTGCTCGCCTCCTCGCGCATCCCCGAGACGCAGCTGCGCGCGCTGCACGAGCGGCTGGCGCCGCTCGTGCTGCTCAACCGGGAGATCCCGGGCACCGCCGTGCCGTCCCTCTCCGTCGACTACCACGCGGGCATCCGCGCGATCGTCGCCCATCTCCTCGGGTACGGGCACCGCCGCCTCGTGTACCTGGCCGGTCCGCCGGCGAGCACCTCCAACACCGACCGGCTCGTGACGCTGCGCGCGGAGGCGGCCGGCAGCCCCGGCTTCCACCTGACCGAGCTCGACTGCGGCTCCACGTTCGAGGCCGGGCACGCGCGGGCCAAGGCGGTGCTCGCCAGCGGCGCGACCGCGGTGGTGGCGTTCAACGACATGGTCGCCTTCGGCGCGCTGAGCGGGCTGCACGAGCTGGGCGTCTCGGTGCCGGGCCAGCTCTCGCTCACCGGCTTCGACGACATCCCGTTCGCCCGCTACACCACACCGCCGCTCACCACCGCCTCCATCCCGAAAAACGAGCTGGGACGCCAGGCGTGGGAGCGGCTGTGGGCGCTGATGAGCGGCGCTCCCCCGGGCTACGATGCTCGCTTTCAGCCACGCTTGCTCGTACGCGACACGACGGGACCGGTTCCTGCATGACTCTACAGTGGATAGAGGCCGACGGAGAGCGCCTCGTCGACGAGGCCGGGCAGCCGGTCACGCTCGCCGGTGTCGGCCTGGGCGGCTGGCTCAACATGGAAAACTTCATCACCGGCTATCCCGGCACCGAGTCGCAGCAGCGCAAGGCGCTCCGCCGGGTGCTCGGCGCGGAAGGCTACAAGCGGTACTTCGACCGCTTCCTCACCGACTTCTTCGACACCGCCGATGCCGAGTACCTCGCGTCGATCGGTCTCAACTCGGTGCGGATCCCGTTCAACTACCGGCATTTCGAAGACGACGACCGGCCGTTCGCCCACAAGGCCGAGGGTTTCGCGTGGCTCGACCGCGCGATCGGGCTCTGCGCCGAGGCGGGCCTCTACGCGATCCTCGACCTGCACGCGCTGCCCGGCGCGCAAAACCAGCACTGGCACAGCGACAACCCCACCCACTGGGCCTCGTTCTGGACCCACCGCCACTTCCAAGACCGGGTGATACACCTGTGGGAGGCGCTCGCCGACCGCTACCGGGACAATCCCGTGGTGGCCGGCTACAACCCGGTCAACGAGCCGGCCGACGCCTCCGGCGAGGCGATCGGCCCGTTCTACACGCGGCTGGAGCGGGCCATCCGCGCGGTCGACCCGCGACACGTGCTCTTCCTCGACGGAAACCGCTACTCCACCGACTTCTCCGCGTTCACCGAGCCTTTCGCCAACACCGTCTACACCGCGCACGACTACGCCCTGCCCGGGATGGCGGCCGGCAGTGAATACCCGGGGATGGCGCGCGGCGAGTACTTCGACCGCGGGGTGGTCGAGGAGACGTTCCTGCGGCGCACCGAGTTCATGCGCCGGACCGGCACGCCCATCTGGATCGGCGAGTTCGGCCCGGTGTACACGGGCGATCCCGAGCGGGACGAGTCACGGCTGCGGCTGCTCCGCGACCAGCTCGACATCTACCGCGCCCACGGCGCCAGCTGGGCACTGTGGACGTACAAGGACATCGGGTTGCAGGGCTTGGTGTACGCCGACCCGGAGAGCCCGTACCTGCGGCGGATCGCCCCGGTGCTGGAGAAGAAGGCACGGCTCGGCGTCGACTCGTGGGGCGGCGTCGACACCGGCATCCGCGACGTGATGGCCCCGATCGAAGAGCTGTTCGCCCGCGAGTTTCCCGAGTTCGAGCCGTATCCGTGGGGCCGCCGCCCGTGGGTCAACCTGCTGGTGCGGCACATCCTGCTGGCCGAGCCGCTGGTCGGCGACTTCGCCCGCTGCTTCGACGGTGTGACCCCGACGGAGGCGGAGGATCTGGCCGGCTCATTCGCCTTCGGCCGGTGTGTGCGCCGCACTCCGCTCGCGAACGCCCTGCGCGAGCACCTCGTCGATGGCGGCGAGCAGGTCGTCGCCAGCTGACTCTTCGTCATCCCGGTCGGGCCGCGCGGGCTCGGGAGGCGGCGGCGGTGGCTGGGATCGCCAGCTCGAACCGGGAAATAGTCACCGGTGACAGGGCAGGGTGGCGGTCAGCCCGGGCCGGCGCGGGTGATGGTGATGCGGAGCAGGACGCGCTCGTCACGGTGCATGGCGGCGCGGTAGTCGTCCCAGTCGGGGTGTTCGCCGGAGATGCGGCGGTAGTAGTCGACCAGCGGCTCCATCGCCTCGGGCAGGCGGACGATCTCCGCCGTGCCCTCGACGTAGAGCCATTCGCCGAAGAAGCCGTCGTTGAGGGCGCACAGCACGACGCGGGGGTCGCGGGCGATGTTGCGGGTCTTGACCAGGTGCTGGCGGGAGCTGATCACCACGTGCCCGGCCTCGTCGACACCGGCGGTCACCGGCGTCAGCTGCGCCCGGCCGTCCGGGAAGTAGGTGGTCAGGACCGCTCGGTGGTTGCGCCGCACGAACTCGCGCGCCTTCTCGATCTCCACGCGAACCAAGGCTACGCGGTGGGCTCCGGGTCGTCACAGTCGCCGGACGCGTTGCATCATGGATGGCGATGTGGCGGTGGCTGAAGCGGTGGAGGCGCAGGCGCGCGCGCCCGGCACCACTCCCGGAGCCGCCGGCTCCCACGCCCGAGGAGGTCGCCTGCGGGCTGCGCGCGCTTGTCGACGACCCCGACCCGGACGTGGTCGCCTCGGCCAGGGAGTTCGCGCTGGTCGCCTCCGGTCCGGTGCTGTCGCTGCTGTGGCGCGCGCACGCGGCGGACCCGCGGATACGAGAAATCCTGCTGGACAACCCGCGGCCCTTGCCGGACGACGCGGTGGACTCGGCCTGGTCGGCATGGCTGTCCACACCGGACCGTCGGCTGTGGGAGAAGCTGGACGGCCGCCCCGCGACCCAGGGCGTGGAGCGCCGGTCGAGCCGGATCGTGCTGGGGTTGGCGACGCCGGCCGAGACGTACGCGGCCGCGCTCAGCGGCGGCACCTCGGATCTGGTGGTGTCGCACGCGGTCGCGATCTGCCGAGACCGTGGATACACGCCCGACGACCCGATGGCACGGGCCGCGCTGTTCGTGCTGACCGGGCAGGTGGCACGCTACCGCGAGCTCGACCCGGACAGCGGGCTGCTGGCGCGCGCCTACCGGCGCGCACCACAGCGGCTGCGGCGACGGCTGCGGGCCGCGATGAGCGAGATCGAGGGCATCGATCTGGTACGGGTCCTCAGCGGTGGCGGCTTCGGACGGCGGGCGCTGACCGAGGTGGAACGGGACTACCTGGTCCGCACCCTGGCGGGCCGCCGGGCCTGGCCGGAGCTGTGGCACCTCGTGCTCGTCATCCCGCTGGTGCACGCGGTCGAGGTGGCCCGCCTGTTCGACGGCTGGCGGCCGCCTCCGGGGCGCGACGGCGACCTCTTCGACCGCCTGCTCGCCGTGCGGGCCCGAGACTTGCGGAAGATGGCGACGCCGGCCCAGAAGGTCTTCGAACGGGAGCCGCACCTGCTACGCAAGAGCACTCTGGACTACCTCGGCCGCACCCACCCGGACAAAGCCGTGACCGACCTGCTCGCCGCCCGCCTGGCGCACCGCTACGACGGCTCCTGAGGCTCGAAAGGACCCCCGGCCAGCACGGCGCGGCACACGTCCCGCTCCGGCCCTGTGGTCGCCAGCAGATACACCACGCGTAGGGCTCCCTCGTGGTGGTAGGTGAAGTGGTCGACGATGCTGCTCACCATCGTGTGGACGGTGGGCTCCAGCTGACCGCCGGCCACGCCGGTGCCGAGCAGGGGGATCAACACGCTGCGGACCGAGCCGACGGCGGCGAGCCGCTCCGCCTCGACGAGGATGTTGCTGACGCACCGCCCGATGTCGGGGACCTGGCGATAGCCCTCGCCCGGCTCGCCCCGCACGGCCGCTACGTGGATGACGTGCCGCACGCGGTTGTGGTCGGCCAACTCGCCGGATCCGGTGGTGACGACCGAGCCAGGCGCGAGCGGCACGCGCCCAGCCACCTTGCTGGCCAGCTCGTTCGCGATGGTGTCTTCGACCACGTGGCCGTTGCCGTCGTGCTTCGCACCCTCGAACCGCACGATCGCCGAGATCGAGTACTCCTCGAAGCGCGACATCCTCATGTTGGTGTTTTCGGAGTTGACCCAGACGTCGGCGATCCGCACCCGACGGATGTCTCCGGTGATGACGCCGACGAGGGTGTCCGGGCGATATCTCTCCCCGGTCAGCCGGTAGAACGTCTCGCTGAAGTGGATGGGCTCCGACCTTCCGGCGGCCTGAGTGGTCGCTCGGGACGCCGGCTGCCGGGCGGGCCAGCCGTCGGCGATCCGCTCCCACGCATCGAGCCACGGGCGCATCGCCGTCACCTCGACGCCGAGCGCGCGCAGCAGGTCCTCGTACACGTCGGAGGGTGGCAGCCGGGTGCCGCGCAGGTACGCGTCGAGCGTGCTCGGCGCGCGCTTGGTCCGCGCCGCGAGGTCGCGCACGGACAGCCGCACCTGGCCCTTGCGCGCGCCGCGCCGCCGCAGCTTGTTGAACGCCTGCACCAGGTCGTCGAGGGTGTGGAGGCTGGTCGGGTCGGGTGGCCGCTCCGCGTGGGTCATCCCGCCTCTCCCGTCCTCTCCTGGCCGCGCGGTGGGTGATGTCCCGAGCCGTCGCGGACGTTCGCGGACACCCGTAATCCGGCTGCCCGGGGCATGTCTCGTTCGATGCTCTTTCCACGCGAAATTGTCGCACTGGCGGGAGATCGGCGTCACGAGCCGGGGCTCTCGGGCAGGAGCGGGAGGTGTGTGAAATGCATCCACGTCGAGGTTTCAACGACCGGCTCCAGGAAGGCATTCAGATCGACGGCGGCGACGTCGCCGACCTGATCTACGGGCTGATCCGGTGGCTGATCGCCGCCTTGGTGAGCGCCTGGCTGAGCTAGGCGACATGCAGAAACGCGTCCAGGTGGGGTGTCTCGAATGCGTCCGGCAAACACAAGCTTTTACGAAGGTCCCAATCCGTTTCCGACCGGCCCGGCGGTGACCACGCGGCTCAGCGTGCGCGGGCTAACCGAACTTGTCGCCCAACTGCTCGGCGTCGACCGACACCAGGTCATCGTCATCGCGGTCGTCGCGGAGGAGGGCCGTGTCGCGGAGCCCGGACGCCGTATGGAAGGGCGCCGGCAGGTACCCCGTGCGGTTCCGCACGCTGCCCCGATGGAGCGGCAGCCCGACGACTCGAGGTGGACCTGCCTGACCGAGCGCGAACGAACGGTGGCCCGGCTGGCCGGACACGCGCTGACGAACCAGCAGATCGCGAACCGCCTGCGGATCTCGCCGCACACGGTGAACTTCCACATGCGACAGGTCTTCAAGAAGCTCGCGATCGACTCCCGGGTGAGCCTGGCCCGCATTGTTCAAGCGCACCAACCAGCCATCGACATCACGCAGTAGGACGTGTCCGACGGGAGTGGGCGGTGGTCCACGAGGAGTTGCCGGCGATGCGGCCGGCCCTGGTGTTCCGTGATCGCTTGGTGCACGACTTGGGCGTCGACCTGGACGACCCGGACGAGCAGTTGGCGCGGGACGGACCGGTGCGGCCGGTGTCCGGTGTGTACGTCACCCGGCAAGGATTGGCCGTGCACTACTTCGCACCGGTTGCCGGCCCGGGAGCCGCGAGGGCGTTCGCGCGGCTCGGCGAGATCTGGCGCCGCTGCCGGATACTGCTCGGTGCCACCGTGCCCACCCTTGACATGCCGGTCGACCTGCCCTCAGGCCCGCCGGCCATGGGAACAGTCGCCGCGGCGCGGGACCCCGCCGCGACTGTACGGATGCTCCTGCGCCGCGACCGCGACGTGCTCACCCTCTCCATCCTGATGTGCGCGTCCGCATCGAAGCGGGGTGTCGGGTGGGCCGGCCTCGACCGCGACTGGGACAGCGTGGTGGCGGAGGTCGGCGACCCGATGCTCGGCGTCGCGCGTCTCTACCTCGGCCTGGCGCCCCCGGCGGCGTCTCCGTTTCGCGCGCTCGACCAAATCGCCTCGTCCGCCGGCCTCCTTCTGGCCGAGGACGACGGCTGGCTGAACTCCGGGGTCATGACCGCAGGGCGTGCGATGTGGGAGCTGACGCCGCGGCTTCAGGTAGCCACCGAGCGCCGCTTCGTCGTGCTCGCCGAAGCCCACAACCGCGCGGGCCTCACCGCCTGGGTCTGGTCCGGTAGCGACCGCGACGCGGCACCGTTCACCCAGTATCTCCTCGACGCGGCGCGGGTCCGATACCACGGCCGTGTGCGGCAGCGGGCCGAAGCCGGGTTGGAGGCCGCGTACGAAGGCGCGGCCGACGTCGAGAAGCTGACCGTCTCGATCGCCTCCCTTCGCGACATGGCGACCTCGGTAGGACTGGCTCGGGACAACATGGTGGCCCGCGTCTCCGCGGCCGACGCGTGCGGCTTCGTCACCGACGACCGGCGTGTGGCCGACCGGCTGGTGCAGCAGCTTGAGGCCGACCAGTCGTACCTGGAGAGCACCCGCGAGCGGGTCGCTGTGCATAACGTACGCAGTGCCCTCGCCGCCACTCCGGCGCCCACGATCGGCCTGGTGACGGCGCTGCCCGTAGAGTTCGCCGCGGTGCGCCAGACGATCACCGATCCGGAGGTGCGGGTGATCGACGGCGACTACGCCACGTACGTGCTGGGCACCATGCCGAGCGCCGATCCGGACAACCCGCATCAGGTCGCGCTCACACTGCTCGGCGGCACGGCCAACCCGGCCGCCGCCGCGGGCGTCACCGGCATGTTCGGCGGCTTCGCGTCGATCAATCAGGTGGTACTGGTGGGCGTCGCCGCCGGCATTCCGGCGCCCAAGCGGCCCGAGCGTCACGTACGCCTCGGCGACATCGTGGTGGCCACGTGGGGGATCGTCGCGTACGACCACATCGGCGACGAAGTAGGTGGCGTCCGCCCACGCCAGGCGTTTCCCCCGCCGTCGGCCCTGCTCACCCCGAAGGCGCTGCTGCTCGCCGGGGAGGAGCGGGCGGGCCTGCGCCCATGGGAGGCCGAGCTTGACCGGATCATCGCGGCACTGCCGGATTGCGCCCGCCCGCCAAGCTCGACCGACCGGCTGCACGCCAGTGACGACCCGCACGCGGAGCGAATCCGGCATCCACGGGCAGAACGTAGCGGTCATCGTCCGAACCGACCGAAGGTCCACTATGCCGCGATCGGCAGCGCCGACCGCTCCGTGCGGAGCGCCGCCTCCCGCGACGCCATCGCCGGCCGCTGGGAGATCAGCGCGATCGAGATGGAGGGGCACGGCGTCGGCACAGCAGCCTTCGCGGCCGGCCGGCAGTATCTCGTCGTGCGGGGCATCAGCGACTACGCGGACAGCCACCTCGACCACGTCTGGCGGCCGTACGCCTCGGCCGCGGCAGCCGCGTACACGGCGGCCCTTCTGCGCCGCTGCCCACCACTGGTCGCGTATGGCGGCCACGTGCTGGGAAACGGCGGCCGCCTCACCGCCTGACGGGAACAGCCCGGTCAAGCCCGAACGCACGATGCAGGACGGTCGCCGCGCGTACGGTTTCGGCCGCCGGCACCACCGCGGACACGCGCATCTGGCTGCCCCCGATCCAGGTGGGCGCGATGCCGGCGGAGGACAGCGTGGTTAGGACGCGGCCGGTGAGGTGCGGCCGGCTCAGGAGGCCGGTGCCGACCACCGACACCTTGCCGGCCGCCGCATCGGTCAACACATGGCCGCCGTACGCGGCAGCCAGGCCGGCCAGCGGCTCACTCAACCGGGCGGCACCCGCGGCGGTGACGGTGAAGCCGCACCGCGGCCCGGCCGCCGCGTACGACAGCAGGTCCGGCGGCGCGGCCTGGTCCGCGAGGAGGTCGAGCAGGTCGCCCGGCGGGACGCCGCCGTCGACCGTCAGGTGTACGACGTCGGTGTCGTGTGCCACCGCGACGACGTAGGAGCGGCTCTCCAGCCCACTCGAACGGCACTCGATTACGGTGGCAGGCTCGTCTGACGCCGCGTCGCGCACTTCGATGTCCACATCGGACATCCTGGCGAGCTCAACGGAGCGGGCGTGCAGGACCCGCGCGCCGGCGAAGGCCAGCTCGGCCATCACGTCGGACGGGAGCCGGTGCAGCAGCCGCGCACTCGGTACCATCCGGGGATCTGCCGTGAAGACACCCGCGACGTCCGTGTAGATCCGGCAGACACGCGCGCCGAGCTCGGCCGCGAGCGCGACCGCCGAGGTGTCGGAGCCCCCGCGCCCCAGCGTCACCACGTCGCCGGCGTCGTTGACGCCCTGGAAGCCGGCAACGACTACGACATTGCCATCGGCCAGCAGGCCGCGAACCCGCCCGGTGCACACGCGCTCGACCAATCCGCCGCCGTGCGGGCCGCTTACCCGGAAGCCCGCCTGGCCGCCAGTGAGCGACACCGCGGGTACGCCCCGGTCCCGCAGCGCGATCGCCAGCAGCGCGGCAGAGACACACTCACCCGTGGCGAGCAGCTGGTCGGTCTCGCGCGGGTGGGGCACGCCGCTGACCTGAGCTGCCAGCCGCAGCAGGTCGTCGGTGGTGTCCCCGGTCGCCGAAACCACGACGGCGACCGGCCACCCAGCGGACCGGATATGCGCGATCCGCTCGGCCACCATGGCGATCCGCGCCGCTGTCGCCACCGAGCTGCCGCCGTACTTCTGCACTACCGTCGTCATGTACACCACGCTATGCGGAGCGGCCCTGTGGCAACCACCGCCAATGCGAGTAGTAGCCACAGTCCTTTGTAGACAACAGTGTGGAGCACCGAAAGTCGAAAAAACGCGCTCGTCGAGCCGAGCGCGTAGCTGCGGATCGCGCTGGGCGGTGCCGACGTCCTCGCTGCCAGCCGTGGCGTGTACGACCTGCTCGTCCAGGTGGGCTCGGAGGAGCGGGTGCGCGCGGTATGGCAGGACTTCGCAGCGCTGACCGTCACCGCATGGCGCGCTTGTCGGCTAGCCACAGGCGCGGAGTGCGGTGACGAGATCCTCCGTGGTCGCGGTCACCGCGCAGCGCCGGGCGGCGTAGTCGAGCGCCATGAGGTGGTCTTCGGCGGTGAAGTCCGCGACCGCGTCCGCCACCAGAAACGGCTGGATGTCGTGCGAGTACGCGTCACAGGCGGTCAGCAAGCAACCGATGTGCGCGAAGACGCCGCAGACGATCAGCTGGTCGCGCCCCACCGCCGCCAGGTGTGCCGCGAGCCCGGTGCGGTGAAACGCGCTGTAGCGGCACTTCGTCACCACCAGGTCGCCTGGGCCAGGCGAGATCTCCTCGACGACGCCCCTCGCCTCGGCCGCGTCGGACATCCCTTCGCCCCATACGTCGTAGAGCAGACCGCGGTCGGCGCGGGACACCTGTCCAGGCTGGACGGTGAACACGACGGGGATCCCTAGTGCGGCGGCCGTGCTTCGCAACTCGCCGATGTTGGCGAGCAGGTGCTTGGCCGGCGATCGATCCGGTGGAAAGAACGAGAAGAAGTACCGCTGCATGTCGTGGATGAGCAGCACCGCACGGCGCGGGTCAGCCCGCCACTCCGCTGGGCCTGGGCGCAGCTGCGCCACCGTCGGCATCGGGTACGGCGCGATGGTCGGGATCGACATCGGAGGGCTCCGTTCGTGATCGAGGCGGGTGGTCCCACCCGTACAGCCAGTCCTGATCGGACAGTTGGGCGCCGGCGAGCTCGCGGTCGCGCTGCCGCTGACGTGGCCCGTCGGGAAGGTGCATGCGCACGGCCCTTTCCCGCACCGCCGCCACGACGCGGTCGACGCGCGGGCGGCGGAGCGCCTCGTACCGCGCCAGCCCGCCCGGGTCGCGTACGCACGCGGCGAGGGTGGCCGCGTCTTCGATGGCCTGGGTCGCGCCCTGCGCGAGGAAGGGCAGCATCGGGTGGGCCGCGTCGCCGACCACCACGATGCGACCCCGGTGCCAGCCGCGCAGCGGCGTCCGGTCGAAGAGTCCATGGTGGACAAGGTGGTCCGCGGCGGCCAACATGCGCCGCACGTTCGTGTGCCAGCCCTGGTACGCGTCGGCCAGCCGGCCCGCGTCGCCGCGGGTGAACCCCTCCGGTGAATGATCGGACTCCACGGTGGCGACGAGGTTGACCGCGCCGGAGCGGCCGACGGGATAGCAGACGCAGTGCTGTCGCGGGCCCAACCAGACGGTGATCCGGTGCGGTCCGGAGAGCCACGGCAGCCGGGCCACGGGTATCAGCGCGCGATAGACCGTGTGGCCGGTGAAGCGCGGGGCGTCCCCGGCGAGTGCGCGCCGCACCACGGAGTGGATCCCGTCGGCGCCGACGGCGATGTCCGCGTCGTGCGCCTGTCCGCCGGCGAACCGCAGCCGGACGCCGTACGGCGACTCGTCGAGGCCGACGCACTGCTGTCCGAACTGGACGGTGCCGGCGCCGCACCGGGCCTCGACCGCGTGCAGGAGCATGCGGCTCAGGTCGGTGCGGCGCAGCGCGTAGTACGGGACGCCGTACCGCTCCTCCGCCGCGGGGCCGAGCTCGGTGCGGCCGATCAGCCGGCCGTCCTGCCACCGCCGCAGCTCCACGGCGGCGGGCCGGGTCGCGACGGCGCGCAGGGCCGGCCCGAGGCCCAGCCGGTGCAGCACCCGCGCGCCGTTCGGCGCGATCTGGATGCCGCCGCCCACGTCCGGCGGCCCGCCGGAGCGCTCGAAGACCGTGCAGCGCACGCCCTCCAGGGCCAGTGACGCGGCGGTGACGAGGCCGCCAACACCCGCGCCGACAACGGCGACCCGCATCGGACCCTCCACTTGGTGAGCGAGCTTGCCACCAGACTCAGTGATCGACCTACAGCGCTGCCCGCACGATCAGGCGGCTAGTAATACCGCAGCGCCTTGGCCCAGTCCTCGTCCTCGCGGAAGAGACCGCGGGGCTTCATGACGTCGGCGGTAGCGGTCAGCAGCGGAGCCGGCACGAGCCCGCCCGGCGGCACCGGCACCACCTCGGCGTCGATGCCGTAGGTGCGGCCGATCGCCGCCACGAGCGCGGCGACGGCGGGCGCGCGGTGCCGGTCGGCCACCTCGATCTCGACCCGCAGACGGGTGCTACCGGCACGGGCCCGCCAGAAGAGCACGCCGTACTCCGCCGGCAGGCCGAACACGAGCTCCTCCAGGCCGATCTGGGTGAGTGGCACCCCGGCGGTCCGGCAGTCGAAGGCGGTGCGCCCCAGCACCCGGACGGTCGGCAGCCACCAGCCGCAGGCACAGGTGCCGTACGCCACCTCGACCTCGTCCTCGATGTTGTACCGGAGCAGTGGCATTGCCTCGCGGAAGAGCGGCGTGACGACGAGCTGGCCCCGGCCGTCGGGCGCGGTACGTCCCGTCGCCTGGTCGTACACCTCGAAGATGGCGCGGTCGGCCCAGAGGTGCAGGCTGCCATGCGGGCACACCCCGGCCAGGCTGCCGGTCTCCGTCGCGCCGTAGTCCTCCACCACCGGTGCGCCCCACAGCGCGGCGATCCGGTCGCGGCGCGCCGCACTGAGCGGCTCGCCGGCGACGATGAGCGCGCGCAGCGCGGGGAAGTCGCGGTCGGTGCGGTGGCCGGCGAGGGCGGCCGCCGCCGCCCACAGCAACGCGTCGGTCGGCAGCGACCAGGTCAGTGTCACGTCCAGGTCGCGCAGCACCCGGACCACACGGGAGTACGGCATCGCGAGCGACCGGTTGTCCGCCGGCACGACCGTCGCGCCGCACATCCGGGCGGCGGCGTGCGCGAGGTGAGCGGTGAGCATGAGGGAGTACGGCGTCCGGACGAGGAACATGTCGCTCGGGTGGATACCGACCGGCTTGCGGACGAACCGCTCGGTCAGGTCCAGCCAGTCGCCTTCCGTGTAGTACGCCGACGTCGGTGCGCCGCTGCTGCCGCTCGACTCGTGGTAGGTGGCGAGCTCGGCCCGGTCGACGGCGAGCAGACCGAACGGGTACGCCTCGCGCAGGTCCCGCTTCGTGGTCAGCGCGACGTCCCCGAGCTCGGCGCGGTTGGTCGGCACATCCCCGCGCGCCCGGTAGAACGGGGAGCGCGCCGCCGCCCGCAACGTCTCCACGAGGTGCGTGTCCTGGATCCGGCGCAGTTCGTCATACCCGTGCCAGTCGCCGATCCGTGGCAGGTTCACGACTCCTCCTCTCCGAGCAGGCGGCACGCGTTCGCCGCCATGACGAGGTGGCGGTCCGCCCGGCTCATCGGGACGGCCGCGAGCTTCACGATCTCCACCCGCGGGTGCTGGAGCGGGTACGCGGTGCCGAACACCACCCGCTCCGCGCCGAGCCGCCGCAGCGCCAGTGCGGCCGCGGCCGTGTAACAGCCGGACGTCTCGGCGACGATGTTCGGGCAGGGCGCGATCGTGGCCAGGCCACTCGCGTCCAGCCCGGTGTGTCCACAGTGTCCGTACACGAAGGTCACCTCCGGGAAGCGGCGGGCGAGGGTCACCAGGTCGCCGGTGCGCGTGCCCGGCTGGGCCAGGCACACCAGGTAAACCGGATGCCGTGCGGCCGCCGCGGTCTCGACGAGCGCGGCCACCGCCGGGTCGTCGAGACGAAAGCCGTGCACCGCGGGCGAGATCTCCAGCCCGCGGTAGCGCGGCGCGGCGGCCCGGTACACGGCGACGTCGCGGCACGGGTCGGCGAAGAAGAACGGCAGGAGCCGGCCGCTTGTGTCACGAGCGAGCGCGAGGGTGCGCCCGTTGTCCACCGCCACGTCGCTGCGGCCGCCGTCGACGATCTGCGTGGAGAGGCGGTCGAGGTCCAGCAGGCCGCCGGCGGATACGGCGGCCCGCTCGATGCCGGCACCGTCCATCGCCGCGAGCAGCGCGCCCGCGGCGTCCGGGCCAGGACCCAACCTCGCGTGGAAGTCGAACATCACTGCTCGTAACAGAACTCGTCGATGGGGTACCCGACGTGCCGCTCGCGTTGCGGCAGGTGGCCCAGGATCCGGTCGCCGGGCTGGAGCTCGGTGGAGTTGAGCACCGCGCCGCCCGGGCCGAGGATCCGCACGTGCCAGTCGTCCTGCACGATCACGTTGACCCGCTGCCCGTCGTCGGACACGGCGTCGATGGAGAGCAGCGGGCGGGTCTCGATCTTGACGCGCCCGACGATCGCGTGCCGGGTGCGCCCGTCCGCGCCGACCGCCAGCACCGTCTCGCCCGCGGCGAGCTCGCTCAGGTACCGTGTGCGCTCCGAGTCGGCGAGGGTGTACGACATGATCGCGCCGGCGTTGACCCGGAACGGCCGCGTCCGCATGTACGGCAGCGGGTGGGTCTCGCTCACGCAGAGCACCATCCCCTTGGCCCGCGAGCCGACCAGGATGCCCTCGTCCTTCTCCAGGTAGGTGCAGGTGTCGACGCAGGCCCGTTCGCCCATGCCGGCGTGGGTGACGCCGGTGACCGTGAGCGTGACGAGTTGGATCGCGCCCGGCTTGCTCGTCACGACGTCCCGGAGGCGGGCCGCCTCGCCCGGTGCGCTGGGCGCGAGCATCAGCCCGCCCGGCCCGTGCTGGAGGACGCCGAGGTGCACGGACGCGTCGGCCAGCCGCTCCATCACGGTGATGATCAGGCCGGACGCGTCCGCCGCGGCGGCGAGGACGATCTCCAGCGGGATGTACGTCGGGTCGCGGAAGCTGATCACCGTGCACGCGTCCCGCCGGACGCTCGCGCACGCCCGGTCCAGGCTCTCCTGATCGGTGACCTCGATGAAAACGCCGAACCGCCGGTCCGGATACCGCTGGGCCAGCTGGTCGGGCGTGCCGTGCACGGCCGGGTCGACCACGACAAGGTCGGCCGCGCCGAAGTCGTCGGGTAGTTCGGGGCCGGCGGGCAGCAGCACGCGCGTAACCGTCGGCGGCAGCGGTGCGAGGTCGGCGGGGTCGGCCGCGACGATCGCGTCGAAGCCGTGGTGCAGCGCCTCCTGGCAGAGCGCCGGCGCCGACTCGCCGGCGGATCGGATGTCGAGCCAGCACTGTTTCATCGACGGTTCCCTTCTCATCGGGTCCCTCCCAGGACCGTGGACGCCGTCCGGTCGTGGACGAGCGCGGCGACGCGGCGAGCCATCGCCGCTGGATCTGTCGCGGTGAATACGAGGCGTCCGGCGGCGATGCCGCCCGCGCCGGCGCGCATGGCCTCGGCCAGGTGGCGCAGCGCGCCGTCGGCGCCGGACGACGCCGAGCCGCCGGCCGCCAGGACCGGCACCGGGCAGCTCGCGGTGACCTCCGTGATTCCGCTGGCCGCCTTCGGCAGCGCGGACTTGACCAGGTCGGCGCCGAGATCGGCGGCGATGACGGCCGCGTGCGCGACGAGGTCGGCCAGGCGTCCGTCGGCGACTTTCGGCCCGCGCGGATAGAGCATCGCCACGAGGGGTACGCCCCAGCGGTCGCACGCCTCGGCGACGGCGGCCAGGTCGCCGATCTGCCGGCCCTCCGTTTCCGAGCCGACGTTGACGTGCACGCTCACCGCGTGTGCGCCGAGCCGCAGCGCCTCCGCCACCGAGGACACGAGGTATTTCGCGTCCGGGTCGGGAGCGTGCCGCGTACTCGCGCTCAGATGGACGACGAGGGACAGCGACCTAAACCAGCGCACGTCGATGTGCCGGAGCGCGCCCTTGTGCAGGACGACAGCGTCCACGCCGTTTTCGGCGAGCTGGCCGACAAGCCTGTTGAGCTGGCCGTTCCGGGTGATCGGACCGCTGGTCACCGAATGGTCGAGCGGCACGACGAAGAGGCTCGACGGATCGTGCCGGTAAAGATGCTGTAGCCGGATCCGGCCGCCGATCGTATTGTTGACAGTCATTCCCGCTCCTCGTGGAGCACGATTATTCGCATGTCGAAAACGGTAGGGGTGCGGCCGATTCGCGCCCATTGCACGAATGAGTAGGGGCGAGCGGCACCGCTTGTTCGAGTAGTAACTGGCGAGGCGGACCCTGGCGCCCCGTCGGGTACCGGCACCGCGGCGCGCCGGCGTCCCGCGATCGGGAACTGTCGGATTTCCGGCGGGAGCGGGATTTCCCCGTCCGGACTCCTCGTCAGCGGGCCGGTGGATGACGATGGTCGACGCCGGGGACGGCTCCACCGCGACGCTCGTCATTTCGCCGCATCGACCGGCTTGGACGTGCCACTACAGCGGTTTGACCGGGATCTGCCCGACGGGCCGGACCTCCCGCTCACCGGCCCGCGGCCCGGCGACCTCCTGCGACCGGCGCCGTCCACGCGTTGATCAAGCCGCGCACCCGGTTTCATATCAAGTCCGTTTTGACAGAGAACGGACCTGCGATTCTCCGCCGGATGATGCTCGAATTGGTGGCCGAACTCGGCAGGGCGACGGCGGCGAACTTGTCAAGTGGCGGGGCCGCCGTGCCGTACGGCAAATGACCGGGCTACGAGCGGCACCAGCAAGGTCATCCGAAAAGGTTGCTTAACTGGATCACCGCTGTCCACAAGAATCTGCGCTTAACGTTGGGCGTTACAAGATCCCCGGGGGGTGGATCCGCTGACGACTTTCGGTCGTGACCGAGAATTGGCGATCTTGCATGAGGCGTTCGCCGACACGGCGCGGGGGGTTGGCGGGTGCCTGGTGTTGACCGGCGCGGCCGGTATCGGCAAGTCGAACCTGCTGCACACGGCGGTCGGCGTGGCGCGGAAGGCGGGTCTCGCGGTGGCTTCGCGGGCGGCGTTCGAGCTGGACCGGGCGGCGCCGTTCATCACGCTGGCGGCGGCGCTGCAACGGATCCAGCCGGCGACGCAGGCCTTCGGGTGGGTCGCCGAGGCGGGTGAAAACCAGGTGCGGACGCTGGACCGGCTGACCGGTGACCTGGAAGACTTCGTGGCACAGCAGCCGCTGGTGATCGCGATCGACGATGCACAGTGGACTGACGAGTTCAGCGCCCTGGCGTTGCGGGAGCTGGTGACCGCGCTGGCGTCGTCGCCGGTGCGGTGGCTGTTCGCCCGCCGGCCGATGCAGGAAGGCACCCCGGGCCAGCACCTCGTCGAGCGGTTGATCCGGGAGGGCACGCCGGAAATCGTGCTGGGCCGGCTCGACGAGGACGCGGTGGCAAAGCTCTGCTCCCGCGTGGTCAAGGCCAAAGTGGACGACACCGTGCTGGCGCTGGCCGCCGGCTTCGACGGCAACCCGCTGGCGCTGGAGCAGCTGATGCAAGCGCTGCTGACGACGGGTCAGCTGCTGGTGCGCGACGGGGTGGCGACCGTCGTGGGTGACCAGCTGCCGTCGAGCTTCATCACGACCGTCCAGCAGACGATGAGCGGCCTGTCCCCACAGACCCGCCAGATGATCGGCGCCGCGTCGGTGTTGCGTGACAGGTTCACGGTCGACCACCTCGCGCGACTGCTCGAAAGCCCGCCGGCCGCGCTGCTGCCCTCGATCGAGGAAGCGACCACGGCCAAGGTGCTCGTCGACGAGGGTGACGGCCTGGCGTTCGCGCACGAGCTGGTGCGGCAGGCGGTCTACGGCAGGCTCGGCAGCGCCGTCCGCACGCTGCACCACCGGGAGGCGGCGGTCATCGGCCGGGAGGAGGAGCGCTCACCGGTCGAGGTGGCCGAGCACCTGCTCAACAGCGGCCGGTCCACCCGCGAGGCGGTCGGGCTGTTGCACGAGGCGGCGCTCGAGGTCGCCGCGGTGGCGCCGAGCACGGCCGCGGACCTGATGGTGCACGCCCTGGAGGTGCTCGGCACCGACGACCCGGGCCGCGCCGAGCTTGTCGCCGACACGGTGCGGCTGCTCGCGTCGGCCGGCCGGTTGGAGCAGGCGCAGCAGCTGGGCGAGGCGGCCCTGCACGCGGGTCTGGAGGCTCGCATCGAGGCCGCGTTGCTGCTCGGGCTCGCCGAGGCGTTCAAGCACGCGGGCCGAAACCGCAACGCGGTGGAGTACGCCGACCGGGGCCTGCGCTATCCCGAGGTGCCGGAGGCGGTCCGGGCCCGGCTGTGGGCGGTCCGCGCGCACGCGCTGTTCTACACCGGTGACCTGAGCGAGGCGGACCGCTCCGGCTCCAGCGCGTACGAGTCCGGGATGGTGGCCGAGGAGCCCGGCGCGGCGGTCTTCGGGCTCGCCGCCCGCAGCCTGGCCGCGCAGGCCGAAGGCCGATTGGACGACTCCTACGCCTACGCGAGCGAGGCCACCGAAATAGCCGACGGCGCGCGGGGCGAGGCCGCGCACTGGCACCCGCGGATCTGGCTCGGCGCCGCCCTGGCCGCCCTCGGCCGCGTCGACGAGGCCGCGACGACCCTGCGGCGCGGCCGGCAGGAATCCGAACGCCTCGGCACCGCCTGGTCCACGCCGCTGTGGCACTACTTCCAGGCCCTGCTGCTGACCGCCGAAGGCCGCCTGGACGAAGCCATCGCCGAGTCCGACGCCGGTGTCGAGGTCGCCGAAAACCTCACCGCCTACGCCCTGGCGGTGCCGCTGCTGGCCGGTCTGGCCCGGCTTGCCGTCCTGCGCGACGAGACCGACCAGGCCCGCGGGTACATCGACCGGATGCGCCGCTGGATGGCAGACGGCATCACCACCGCACCCGAAGACGCCACCTGGGCCGAGGGCGTACTGCAAGAGGCGACCGCCGGCCCGGCCGCCGCACTGCAAACCCTCGCCACCATCTACGACGCGATGCCGCACCGGTCGCTGCTGATCGTCCAGGACCCCGGCGCCGCCGCCACGCTGGTGCGCATCGCGGTCGAGGCCGGCGAGCCAGAGCGGGCCGAGATCGTGGTCACCGCCGCGCACAAACTCGCCGAACGCAACCCCACCGTGCCCGCCCTCACCGCCGCCGCCGCACACGCCGACGGCGTCCTGCGCCGCGACCAGGACCGGCTCCGCGCCGCCGTCGACGGCTACCGGAGCACCCGCCACCGGCTCGCGCTCGCCGCCGCGCTGGAAGACGCGGCCGACCTCAGCGGCGACAACGACGACGCGGCCCGGCCGCTGATCGAGGAGGCACTGTCCATCGCCACCGACTGCGGTGCCGAACGCGCCCGGCACCGGCTCGAACAGCGCCTCGGCCCGCCACCCGTCGACGAGCCGCCGGCCCCTTCCCCACTCGCCTCGCTAACACCGGCCGAGCTGCGGGTCGCAATTTTGGTCGCAAGGGGACGAAGCAACCGCGATATCGCCGCCGAACTCTTCCTCTCTCGGCATACTGTCGACAGCCACCTGCGCAAGATATTCACGAAACTCGGCGTCAACAGACGCGCCGCACTCGCATGGTTCTTCCGCGAAGGACCGTAATAGCGCAAGCACGTGATGCCGTAATCGGCCGCCATCCCGAAACATTGCCATGGAACGTCGTAACGGGGACTGCGACAGGGGGGTGGGGTCTCTTGGCTACGCCAGCACTGCGTACCGAGGTGCTCGTGGTGGGAGCCGGGGCGGTGGGTGCAATTCTCGCTTTGGAATTGGCACATCACAATGTCACGTCCATAGTGGTCGAGCGGGCGGTGACCGGGCCGCGGCATCCGGGCCTCGACTTTCTGGCCGGGCGCAGCATGGAGCTGCTGCGGCGGCTGGGGTTGACCGAGCTGATCCGCGAGCACGGCGTGACCACCGACCATCCGACCGGGTTGCAGTGGAGCCAGGGCCTCGACGAGCCCCCGATTCTCGTCGCACCGGGCGACTCGGCGCGCACGGCGCTCGACGACGGGGGCGCACCGGTAGAAGGCCACCAGCGGGTGTCCGGCGCCAAGCTGGCCAAGCAGCTGCGCGATGCCGTGCGCCGCCACCCCCGGATCGACCTGCGCGAGGGCTGGACCTTCACCGGGCTGCGGATCGAGCCCGACGGCGCGGTGGTCGAGCTGATCGAGGCGGGCACGGGCGACCGCCACTTCGTCGAGGCGCGACACGTCGCCGGCTGCGACGGCGCGCACAGCACGGTGCGGCGGTGCCTGGAGGTGCCGATGGAGCAGCTGGCCGCGCCGGCACGGCACTGCTCGGTGTACTTCCGGAGCGAAGACCTCACCCGCCGCTTCGCGCGCCGCGGGCTCTCCACCGTCATCGTCGGCGGCGTCGCGCTCGTATCCCGCGGCGACAACGACACCTGGGTCGGCCATCTCGGCCTCGCGCCCGACGAGCCGATCACCACCGATCCGGTCGCCGTGCTCCGCGCGATGCTCGGCGTGCGGCTCGACCCGGCCGAGGTGCTCGGCGTCACCCAGTGGGACGACTCGCTCGCGGTCGCGGCCACCTACCAGCGCGGTCCCGCCTACCTGGTCGGGGAGGCGGCCCACCGCTTCCACCCCGTCTCCGACAGCGCGGACATCAGCGTCGGCGACGCGATCGACCTCGGCTGGAAGCTCGCCGCGGTGATCAACGGCTGGGGCGGCCCCGGCCTGCTCGCCAGCTACGAGCTGGAGCGGCGCCCGCGCGCGCTGATCGACCGCGAGATTCTGGCCCGGGCCCTGGAGACCCGGCGAAGATTCAGCCGCCTGGCGAAGGCCGGCGCGACCCGAGAGCTGCTCGCCGAGGTGCTCCAGCAGGAGCCACACCAGATCGGCACCGCCGGCATCCAGGTGGGCGACCGGCTCGCGTCCTCGGTCATCTGGACCGACGACCGTCCACAGTGCTCTCCGTCAGACAGCGTCAAGTGCACTGTGGCACCCGGCGGTCGGGCCCCGGCGGTACGGATGGCCGACGGATCGCAGCTCTTCGACCGGCTGGGTCCGGAGCTGACCCTGGTCGACCTGAGCGACGACGCCGCGGGCCGGCCGCTCGTCGACGCCGCACTCGAACGCAAGATCCCGATGGACCACCTCGCCACCGCGGATCCCGCCGTGCGCGCCCGCTGGGGGTTCCCACTGGTGCTCGTGCGGCCGGATCAACACGTCGCGTGGCGTGCCGGTGCCGCGCCCGCCGACTGGCACAACGTGCTTGACCTGGTGACCGGGCGCAAGACCACGTGAACACGTCATGTGTCACACCGGACTGTTCGGACAGGCTCAGGCCAATGTGAGGCACCGACAGAGGGCAGGACCATGACCCTGGCTATCTCCAACCCCAACCTGTTCAACACCGTTGTCGGCGAGTGGCACCGTCGCCTCTCCACCACCCGGTCCCCCAAGCGCAACCACTGGCACACGAAGATGATCTACTTCCGCTCCGTGGCGCGGCTGCTCGCGACGCACCCGGGCATCCGGCTCACCTGGCGGCGGATCGTCGAGGCGGCCGGTCCACAAGGCAGCCGCAGCACCTTCTACGAGGTCGCCGGCGCGCACGCCCGACATCCACTGATCGACGACCTGATCCAGGACGGGCGGCTCGACTCGATCCAGCTCGCGCTCTGCTACCGCCGGCCCGACGCGGTGACCCAGCTCATCGACGAGACGAAGGTCTGGTCGTTCTGGCCGTACCGCGAAGGCCTCCTGGCCACGTTCGCCGCCGAGCCCATGCCGGCCGAGGAGATGGAGGCCGCGCTGGCGCGCTCGCTGAGCGCCTGGGCGGCGCGGCACCCGGGGCTGGCCGCCGCGCTCAACCACGCGCCGCCGGCCTGCGCGGTGGAAGACCTGATGATCATCAAGGGTGGCCGAGTGGCCGCGATCCGCGCGACGAACGAGCTGAGCGACATCATCCGACAGGCCACTTGACGGCAAAACGACGCATTTACGTCATGGCAACGGGGCAGCGCTTCCGAACACTCGACGTTCTCCCCTCGAGACGAAGGGTCGGCATGAGAGACAAGCGCTCCAAAGACTGGACCAAGCCCGTCGCTCCCTCGATCCGGTACGGACTGTTCGCGCGCCTCTCCGACTGGTGGTGCGCCGGCCGCGACGGCCGGAAGGGCATCCCCTCGGTGCCCACGGACGCGCGGCCGGGCACCCCGGCGGCCGAGCTGACTACGCCGCGGATGATGGTTCTCGGCCAGCTCGGCGTCGGCCGCATCGAGAAGGTGTGGATCGCGTACCAGCTCGACGTGGCCGCCCTCGAGGCCGAGCTGAAGGAGCGGTCCGCCCGCCGCGACGCGCTCGCCGTCGAGTTCGGCGAGGCCGGCCAGCGGCTCCCGCGAGAAGTGGTGCACACCCTGGCCGCCCGCGTGGAGGAGGCCGAGGCGGAGGTCGCGCGCGTGGAGGAGCAGATCAAGATCGGGCTACGCGTGACACAGCGCCACGCGTCGATGATCGAGGCGTACGTGCGGCGGCGGTGCGCGGCCTACCTCACTCGCCTCGTCCGCGTACACCCGGACGGCGCCCGGCTCAACCACCTCATGCGCCCGCGCTGGCCCGACCAGGTCGACTGGGCCCGCGCCAGCCTGGGCCCGGAGCTGCCCGCGCCGGTCGCGCGCGCCGGCGTCCTGGGCGTGCGCGGCAGCTGACCCGCCGTCGACGGTGTGGAAACGACCGGGTCCCAGCCCGTGCCGGCTGGGACCCGTGGTTGGCGATGTGCTGTGGGGGCTTCGTCACCTGCCTTTCCCATGTGTACGAGGAGGGGATCGCTGCCGGGCCGGCCGCGTGCGGGGCGCGGTGGACCGGCCGGCTACGGGTGGATCGGCCGCGGTCGTGAGGGACTCGGCCGGCGGACGGTCCGCCGGCTCGGGGACGGCCCGCGGCGCGGGTGGTGGCGGTGTCCACGACGCGGCGATCAGCTCGTCGAACTCTGCGTCCACGAGATCCTGGTCGTCGCAGACGAGATCCAGGAACGCGTCGTGCAGCGCCCGGTCGGTTGTCGTCGTGGACATCACCACCACCTCGCAGCCACTCTGGGCCGGGCGGGCGAACCGCTCCTCCCGGCCCTGGAGAGATCAGGCGTTGATGGCCCTGCGGTCGCCGGCGCCGGTGACGGCTACCTTGCGGGGCTTGGCCTTTTCGGCGATCGGGATGCGCAACAGCAGGACGCCGTTGTCGTAGCTGGCTTGGACGTGATCGGTGTCGAGAGCGTCGCTGAGCAGCAACTGCCGGGAGAACACCCCCAGCGGGCGCTCGGAAAGATGAAGTCGCGCGCCCTCGCCGAGCTCGGGTGGGCGTCGCTCGGCGCGGATGGTCAACACGTTGCGCTCGACGTCGATCTCGATCGCGTCCGGGTCGACGCCGGGCAGGTCGCAGGCGACCAGAAACTCGTCCCCCGCGCGGTATGCGTCGATCGGCACCGACGCGGGCCGCGACCAGGTGCCGGCTGAATTGAGGCCGAAGAACTGCTGGGCAAGCCGGTCCACCGTGTGGAACGGGTCCGTGCGCATCAACATGAAATCCCACCTCCCGAATCGACGAACGGACGTGTCAATGCGCTGCCAATGGTTCTAACATGTCATCGTAACGATGACAAGTCTGACGTCATCTTGATGATGACATTTGGAGGCACGTGATGGCGCCGGCCCGCGACCCTGCCCTGGAGGCCCTGGTGGCGCTGCGCGAGCTGCGGGCCCTGCTGGACGGCTGGGAGCCTCAGCTGATCGACGTTGCCCGCTCGGCCGGCGCGAGCTGGGCCGAGCTCGCACCCGCACTGGGCGTGGCCAGCCGGCAGGCGGCCGAGCGCCGCTACTTGCGCCTACGCCGCACCGACGCCGACATCCCGGGGGCCACCCAAGACCAGCGCGTGCAGGCCGAGCGCGACCGCCGCGCCGGCGACCGTGCCGTCACCGCGTGGGCCAGGGAGCACGGCGCCGACCTACGCCAGCTCGCGGGGCAGGTCAGCGCGCTCAGCGACCTCGGCCCGGTGGCACAGCCCGACCTCGAGCGGCTGCACGAGGCGCTCGGCACCGACGATCCGGCCGCGCTGATCCCGCTGCTGGCCGCCGCCCACGAGCACCTGCCCGAGGCACACGAGGGCCTCGCCGACCGCGTCGCGGGTGTCACCCGCGACACCGACCAGGCTCGCCACGACGGCGAGCAGGCCCGCCGGCGCCCCTAGACCAGCCACACGGGGCGAGCCCGACCCACTTGATACCCCAGGGGGGTATAGGTATGCTGACGGCATGAACACGCCAACCAGGATGGCCGGCTATGCCCTCGGGCTGGCGGCGGTCTTCACCGCGGCCCTGGGCGCAGGCAAGGTGGTGGGCGGCCCGGAGCCGGTGCCACCCGCGGCCGCCCACGACGGGGGTGGACACGCCGACGGCGAGAGCGGCGCGGGCCACGACAGCGCGGCGGCGGAAGTGCCGGGCGGCCTCCAGGTCGCACAGGAGGGCTACCGGCTCGCCCCGGTCAGCGGCGCGCTCCCGGTGGGCGAGCCGGCGCCGTTCCGCTTTCGCATCGTCGGGCCGGACGGTGAGGCCGTGACCGACTTCACGCCGACCCACGACAAGGAGCTGCACCTGATCGCGGTGCGCCGCGACCTGACCGGCTTCCAGCACGTGCACCCCACGATGGCGGCCGACGGCACGTGGTCGGTGCCGCTCGCGGCCGGTGCGCCGGGGCAGTATCGGATCTTCACCGACTTCCAGCCCGCCGCCCGCGACGAGGCGCTGACGCTCGGCGTGGACGTGCCGGCGCGCGGCGACTACCGGCCCGTTCCCCTTGCCGCTCCGGAGCGCACGGCGACCGTCGACGGCTACACGGTGACGCTGGCCGGTGACCTCGTGCCGGGCACCTCCGCCAAGCTCACGCTCAGCGTCAGCAAGGACGGCCGGCCGGTCACCGACCTCCAGCCCTACCTGGCGGCGTACGGGCACCTGGTGGCGCTGCGCGACGGCGACCTCGCCTACCTGCACGTGCACCCGGACGGCGAGCCGGGCGACGGCAAGACCGCTCCCGGCCCCGACATCACGTTCTACGCCGAGATCCCGTCCGCCGGCGCGTACCGGCTGTTCCTGGACTTCCAGCATGCTGGGAAGGTGCGTACGGCGGCCTTCACCGCGGTGGCGGGCGGCGCGGAGCTGCCCCCGGCGCCGGCGGCACCGGCCCACGACGACGACGGGCACAGCCATGACTGAGGGAGGAGGGCGCGTGATGAACCTCATCGAGCTCAAAATCGGCGGCATGACCTGCGCGTCCTGCGCCTCCCGCATCGAAAAGAAGCTCAACCGGATGGACGGCGTCACCGCGACGGTCAACTACGCGACCGAGAAGGCGGCCGTCACGGTGGCCGACCCGGCCGTGAGCGTGGCCGACCTGATCGCCACCGTGGAGAAGACCGGCTACACGGCAGCCGTCCCCACGCCCGAGCCGGAAGCGCCCCGGGAGACCGACCCGCTCCGCACCCGGCTGCTGGTCTCGCTGGTGCTCACCATCCCGGTGATCGCGCTGGCGATGGTGCCGGCCTGGCAGTTCGAGTACTGGCAGTGGCTGTCGCTCACGCTCGCCGCCCCGGTGGTCGTGTACGGCGGCCTGCCCTTCCACCGCGCCGCATGGACCAACCTCCGGCACGGCGCGGCCACGATGGACACGCTCGTGTCGATCGGCACGCTGGCCGCGTTCGGCTGGTCGGTGTGGGCGCTGTTCCTCGGCACGGCCGGTGAGCCGGGCATGACACACCCGTTCCGGTTCACGATCGAGCGCGGCGACGGCTCCGGCAGCATCTACCTGGAGGCGGCCGCCGGCGTGACGGTGTTCATCCTGGCCGGGCGCTACTTCGAGACCCGGGCCAAGCGCCGCGCCGGCGCCGCGCTGCGGGCGCTGCTGGAGCTGGGCGCCAAGGACGTCGGCGTGCTGCGCGGCGGCACCGAGACGCGCATCCCGATCGAGCGGCTGGCGGTGGGCGACCACTTCGTGGTCCGCCCCGGCGAAAAGATCGCCACCGACGGCGTCGTCGAGGAGGGCTCGTCGGCGGTCGACGCGAGCATGCTGACCGGCGAGTCGGTGCCGGTCGAGGTGGGCGCGGGCGACCAGGTCGTCGGTGCGACGGTCAACGCGGGCGGCCGCCTCGTCGTGCGCGCCACCCGGGTCGGCGCCGACACCCAGCTGGCCCAGATGGCCGCGCTCGTCGAGCGGGCGCAGACCGGCAAGGCCCAGGTGCAGCGCCTGGCCGACCGGATCTCCGGGGTCTTCGTGCCCATCGTGATCGCGATCGCGGTCGGCACGCTCGGCTACTGGCTCGGCACCGGCAACGGCGCGACGGCCGCGTTCACCGCCGCGGTGGCCGTGCTGATCATCGCGTGCCCGTGCGCGCTCGGCCTGGCCACGCCAACGGCGCTGCTGGTCGGCACCGGGCGGGGCGCCCAGCTCGGCATCCTGATCAAGGGACCGGAGATGCTGGAGTCGACGCGCACGGTGGACACCGTCGTGCTGGACAAGACCGGCACGGTGACCACCGGCCAGATGACGCTCGTCGACGTCGCCGCCAGCGACGGTGAGGACGCGGCCGGCGTGCTGCGGCTGGCCGGCGCGGTCGAGGCCGGCTCCGAGCACCCGATCGCCCGCGCGATCGCCAAGGCCGCGGCCGAGCACGGCGCGCTGCCCGCGGTCGAGGGCTTCCAGAACACCCAGGGCGTCGGGGTGCGGGGCACGGTCGAGGGGCTCGGCGTAACCGTGGGGCGGCTGGGTGCCGGGCAGCCGGTACCAGATGATCTCGCGGCGGTGATGGAGACGGCGGAGGCCGCCGGGCGGACGGCCGTGGTGGTGTCCTGGGATGGCCGCGCCCGCGGTGTGCTGGCGGTGGCCGACGTGGTCAAGCCCACCAGCCGGACGGCTGTGGCCGCCCTGCGCCGGCTCGGCCTCACCCCGGTGCTGCTCACCGGCGACAACGCGACGGTCGCGAAAGCCGTGGCGGCCGAGGTGGGCATCAACGAGGTCGTCGCCGGGGTGCTGCCGGCCGGCAAGGTCGACGTGGTCAAGCGCCTCCAGGACGAGGGCAAGGTCGTCGCGATGGTGGGCGACGGCGTCAACGACGCCGCCGCCCTCGCCCAGGCCGACCTCGGGCTCGCGATGGGCACCGGCACCGACGCGGCGATCGAGGCCGCGGACCTCACGCTGGTACGCGGGGACCTCACCGCCGCCGTCGACGCGATCAGGCTCTCCCGGCGCACGCTCCGCACCATCAAGGGAAACCTGTTCTGGGCCTTCGCCTACAACGTCGCCGCCCTGCCGCTGGCCGCCGCGGGCCTGCTCAACCCGATGATCGCCGGCGGCGCGATGGCACTGTCGTCGGTCTTCGTGGTGTCCAACAGCCTGCGGCTACGCGCCTTCAGGAGCTACCAGGGTGCGGTGCAGTTGTAGCCGTAGCCGTCGAAGAGGCAGGCCCGAAAGCGGTAGGAGGGCGACGCGTAGGTGAGCGCGCCGCCGGTGTGCGCGACGCCGTCGCCGACGTTCTGGTGCGTGGGACCCCACTCCCAGCCGGCACCGCCATTGCGGCTGATCTGAAGGACGAGCGCGTCGCCCTCCCGCCAGTTGGCCTGTCCCGGCACCAGCCGCGCCCAGCCGTACTGGTAGCCGTTGTACCAGCCGGCCCGCAGCTCGATCTGGGAGCCGGCGTACCAGACCGCGAACACCGGGCTGTACCGGTTGACGGTTTGGAGGACCTGAGCCTCGCTGATCCGCTCGGCGGGCGCCGCCTGCGCCGGGCCGCTCGACAACACCACGACAAACAGCGCGACGACAGCCGTCATCGCACGCATCGTCCAGACGCGCATCTTTCCCCCGTTATTCCATTGTGGACAGCCGAGCCCCGTGCACGGCCGGCATCAACGATGACCTTGGTGTGGTGTCATCGACAAGTTGCGATCCGGCCAGAAAGCGCAGGATTTCGGCCACCCGAAAAGCGCGTGCGCCGCGCGCGTGTGATCCGTACCGTACTTCGTGGAGACAGTCCAGCGGCGCGCCGGCATCGCCGACCGCGTCCCGCGTATAGGCGTCTTCGACCGCTGGTAAAGCCGACAGGCCGAGGTTCGACTCCTCTACTCAACAGGGCGGCCCCGCGCGACCCTGCCCGCGAGGGCGGCGGTGGTGCGGCCATGCGGGCTCGCGACCACGGTCGCGGATGCCCCCGCCGTGCCACCGTGGGGTGGCGCGGGGCTCGCTCCGGCCTATGTGGACGCTCATGGAGGTGAGAGATGGCAAAGGTAACCGTCATGGATTGGGAGCGACGGGTGCAATTCACGGATGGGCGGTTCGTCAAGGTGCTGCCGCCCGGTCGGCACCGTTACAACGGCCGCCGTTCGAGCCTGCTCACCGTCGACATGCGACAGCGCAGCACGCTCGTCCCGGGCCAGGAGCTGCTGACCGGCGACGGCATCACCGTCAAGGTCTCCGTGCTCGTGGTCTGGCACGTCACCGACCCGCACGCGTTTCTCACGGCGTCGGCCGGCGCCGAGTACGACCTTTACAACGCCGCCCAGCTGGCCGTCCGCGACGCGGTCGCCGCGACCGCCTTCGACGACGTGCTGGCCGACCGTGGCCGGCTCTCCGCCGGTCTGGCGGAGGCGACCGCCGCCCGCCTCGACGGCCTCGGCATCGAGCTTGCCTCGGCCACGGTCAAGGACCTGATGCTCCCCGGCGAGCTGCGCCGCGCGGCGACCGAGACGCTGCTCGCCCGCGAGCGCGGCAAGGCCGAGCTCGAGCACGCACGGGCCGAGGCCGCGTCGCTGCGCGCGCTGGCCAACGCCGCCAAGCTGCTACAGGACCACCCGGCCCTGCTCCAGCTCCGCACCATCCAGGCGGCCGCGACCCCGGGCACGACGATCGTCCTCACCCCGGATCCGAGCTACGTACCGCGCTGACCTCGCCGCGGGCCCGGCACACCGGGCCCGCGGCGGGCGGGGTCAGGCGGCGATCGACGGGAGCAGGCCCTCGATGCCGTTCCAGATGCGGGTGGAGTTGTGCGAGTGGAAGGCGGCTCCGGTGTAGTACGTGCGGTTGCGCCCCTGGAGCCCGTGGAGCTTGCCGTAGAAGCCGCGGGCGATGGCGGCCGGCGCCACGTGCAGCTCGAACGGTGTGTGGCTGGCGAACACCTCCAGGTCCTCGAACTTCACCGGATAGGTGCCCGCCGCCGCGACCCGCTCGATGTCCGCGCGGATGTTTCGGCGTACCCGATCCGCGGGCAGCGGCGCCGGGCTGCCGTACTTGACGTTGTACAGCCCCGGGATGCCGGTCGGGCTGACCTGGTAGAGGCCGGGCAGCGGCGGCAGGTTGTACGGCGTCTCGGGGGCTACGTTTTCCAGGCTGACGCCCTCGGGCACGCCGGAGAGCCGCACGACGCCGGTGTAGTAGGCGCCGCTGACGAACTGGCCGAACAGCGACCGCTCGACCGCGTCGAGGTCGAAGCCGGCGAAGCCGCGCAGCAGCGGCGGGATGGTCACGACAAGCTTCTTGGCGCGGATCAGGCGGGCGCCGTCCGGGGTGGCGACGAGCACGCGCACCTCGCC
This sequence comes from Phytohabitans sp. LJ34, assembly GCF_052068095.1. Taxonomy (NCBI): domain Bacteria; kingdom Bacillati; phylum Actinomycetota; class Actinomycetes; order Micromonosporales; family Micromonosporaceae; genus Phytohabitans; species Phytohabitans sp. LJ34. The sequence continues at coordinate 202,359 of NZ_JBQHDG010000018.1, forward strand.
TGCCGACCGGTCGACCCGGAGCACCTGCGACTCCAGAAGCACGTCGTCGCCGAGGTGGGTGGTGGCCCGCTCGTACAGCAGGCTGTTGTCGTGCGCGGCGGTGGTGATGAACGAGCCGGACAGGATGTTGCGCACCACGCCCAGCCCGAAGTTGTTGATCGTGTACGCGGCGGGCAGGTCGAGGAAGTCGCCGAGCCCCTGGCCGTAGTTGAAGATGAGCGGCACGACCGAGTCGAGATCGTACTTGTCGACGAAGTCGGCGAACGACGCGACAAGGTCCTGCGGCACCGGGTCGGGCAGGTTGAAGACGGTGTCGATCGGCCCGTACCGGCTGATCAGCTCGAAGTAGGTGGGGAGCGCGGCAGGCACCGGCGGCGTGTAGTCGACCGCGCGCCCGGTGCGGAAGTCGACGTACCGGTTGGTGGTCCCGAAGCCGCCGACCGGCACGAGGTCGATCCCGAAACGGCCGAAGTGCCGGTGCACCAGCGGGTCGTCCTCGAACACGATGACGCCGATGTCGACGGTGCCGCCGGTAACCGGGTCGTGGTAGGTCTCGGTGTGGCCGCCGAGGCGGTCCTTCGCCTCCACCAGCACCACGCTCTTGCCGAGGTCACCGAGGCGGGTGGCGGTGTAGGTGCCGGCCGAGCCGCCGCCGATCACGCACACGTCGCGGTGGATCACGTGCGATTCGGTAAAGGCGGCGGCCGTCCCGCGGGCCGCCGCGGCCTGGGCGGCGGACGAGCTCAGCGAAGCGGTGACGGACCCCGCGGCAGTCGCGCCCATGAGGCCGAGCATCCGCTTGCGGGTGAGTCCCAAGGCGATCTCCTTCTCCAGTGACGGACGTGAGAGAACGCCTCACTGTATGCGAATTCCTCGATCAGGAAGGGTTCTGTCCAGAGCCTTCCGACCGGGCTCCACCTTCGCTAGGCTTGGTGATCAAGCCGGGCATGTTCGCGCTAACAGATAGCGCCTGTGGGGAGGCATGCCATGACTTCGATCGATCGACGTGGGCTCTTCAAGGCGGCCGGCGCGGTGGGCGTCGGTGCCGTCATCGGCCCGACCGTCGCCGGCACCGCTGGTGCGGCTGGTGCGGCCGCGCCGCTCACCCAGGCCGAGTTCCTGGACCGAAACCCGAGCTGGCGGGTCAAGCCGTTCGCCCTCGACCAGGTGACGCTGCGAGACGGCACGGTCTTCGCCCAGAAGCGCGACCGCGTCCTCACCTTCGCGGCCGCGTACCCGGCGGACCGGGTGCTGCACAACTTCCGGGTGACGGCGGGCCTGCCGACGCCGGCCGGATCCTCGCCACCCGGCGGCTGGGACGACGCGACCGGCAACCTGCGCGGCCACTACAGCGGCCACCTCATCACGCTCTTCGCCCAGGCGTACGCGTCGACGCGTCAGGCGGTCTTCCTCGACAAGGTCGACTACATCGTCGCCGAGCTCGGAAAGTGCCAGGACGCGCTCGCCGCGAGCGGGCTCTACAGCCATCCCGGCTTCCTGGCCGCCTACCCGGAGACGCAGTTCGTGCGGCTGGAGTCGTTCGCCACCTACCCGACGATCTGGGCGCCGTACTACACCTGCCACAAGATCATGCGTGGCCTGATCGACGCGTACCTGCTGGCCGGCAACGAGCAGGCACTGTCCATCGTGACCAAGATGGGCGACTGGGTGCACAGCCGGCTCTCGGTGCTGCCACGCGAGACGCTCAACCGGATGTGGTCGATCTACATCGCCGGCGAGTACGGCGCGATGAACGAGGTCATGGCCGACCTGCACGCCATCACCGGCGAGGAGCGCTATCTCGTCACGGCCAAGTGCTTCGACAACCGCCAGTCGCTCTTCGGTGCCTGCGTCGAAGACCGCGACATTCTCACCCGGCTGCACGCCAATACGCACGTGCCACAGTTTCTGGGGTACTTGCGGGTCTTCGACCGGACGGATGAGCAGGAGTACTACGCGGCGGCGGAAAACTTCTGGCGGATGGTCGTTCCGCACCGCATGTACGCACACGGGGGTACCAGCGGCACCTGGCCGGCCACGCCAGACCTCGCGGCAAACACCAACGCCGAGCTCTTCCAACCGCGCGGCAACATCGCCAACTCCATCGCCGGCAACGGCGCCGAGACCTGCACGACCTACAACCTGCTCAAGGTCGCGCGCAACCTCTTCTTCCACGACCCCGATCCGACCTATATGGACTACTACGAGCGGGGCCTGCTCAACCACATCCTCGGCTCGCGACGCGACACGGACAGCACCACCAGCCCCAGCGTTACGTACTTCCTGCCGCTCAACCCGGGCAGCGTGCGCGGCTTTGGCAACACGGGCACGTGCTGCGGCGGCACGGGTTTGGAAAACCACACGAAGTACCAGGAGTCAATCTACTTCCGGTCGGCCGACAACTCGGCGCTCTACGTCAACCTCTATGTCGGGTCCACATTGCACTGGGCCGCGCGGGGCTTCACGATCAGCCAGGAGACGGACTTCCCGCGGCAGGAGGAAAGCACGCTGACCGTGACGGGCGAGGGATGGCTCGACATCCACCTCCGCGTCCCGTCCTGGGCGAGCGGCTTCCGGGTCGAGATCAACGGCGTCGAGCGGGGCGGTCGCATGGAGCCCGGCACCTACCTGCGGCTGCGCCGGCGGTGGCACACCGGCGACACGATCCGCGTCTCGCTGCCCTTCCGGCTGCGGGTGGAGAAGGCACTCGACGACCCCGGTACGCAGACTGTCTTCAACGGTCCGATCGTGCTGCCCGCGGTGAGCGCGGAGACGTCGTTCCGGCAGTTCTCCTTCTACAAGGACGTCAAACTCGACGGCGGCATGTCCGACGCGATCACGGCGGGCGACGGTGGCGTTTTCACCACGAACGGCCACACACTCCGCCCGCTCTACATCGGTGACACGCAGCCGCAGCACATCTACTTCAAGCGCCACGAGCCGACGGTCGTGTTCGGCACGCGAGACTCCGGCGTGCCCAATCGAGACGGGTTCCTCGACGCGGTCTGGGCGGCTGCTCCGTTCCCCGACCACGACCGGTTCCTCGGGCAGGTGCGGCGCGTCTCGATCCAGTGGGTCGAGGAAGGCCGCCTCACGGCGGAGGAACGGACCGCGATCATGTCGGCCGCGATAGCCGCTCGGGAGGATCTGCGACCCTGACGCCACCCCACGAAGACGCTCCGCTTCGCTTCACGTCTACGCGGGACCCGGCGGCTGAAATCGACGTCTTCCTATATTGATAGCGCCGGCATATGCTTTCGAAATCTGTCGATAGGCAGCGCCGCGCTACGGCCAGGGGGACACGATGCCACGGCGATCTGGAGTAACACGCTGGTCAGCGGGCATCGTGGCGGTGGCGCTCACGGCCGCGGCACAGTCCGCGCCGGCCACGGGTGCCACCGCCACCCCACTCCGGCCCGCGGACTTCGTCGTGTACGGGTTCAGCCAGTCCGACGTGGCCCAGGAGGATCCGCAGGTCTACGAGCTCGACCCGGACACCACCATCCGCGCGATCGGCAAGTGGTCCACCGCCGGCGACGAGGCGTCCGACTACAACTTCGCGCAGATCGGGCGCTACCACGCCAAGGGCATCAACTTCATGGGCAGCGGCACCGCCAGCGTGATCTTCGAGAAAGACTTCGCGACGCCGGAAATCTTCGCGGACATGGCCACAAAGGACGCTGACGGCAACACCGTGCCCCATCCCGAGATCGGTGTCCCGGACCCCGCGTTTCGCGGCAATATCTTCAACCCGAAGTATCGCCAGTACCTCCTTTCCTGGGCCCGGATCCAGATCGACGGCGGCGTCGACGGGGTCAACTTCGACGAGATCAACGCGGGCTTCAGCGGCGGCTCGAAGTACGGCTTCAACGGCAACGAAGGCTTCGACGACTACGCGATCGCCGACTTCAACCGGTACCTGCTGGCGAAGTACCCGTCATACACCGCGGCCGACTGGAAGTCGCGCTTCGGGATGACCGACGACAACATCCTCCGCCGCGACGTGCCGGCCGGCGACCTGGCCGCCAACTTCAACTACCGGGAGTACCTGCGCGCGGGCGGCTGGAACCTCGACCCGCTCAACGCGGCCAACCCGCTGGCGCCCGAGTGGGGCCGCGTGGTCGCCAACCGGATGTACGCCGAGGACACGTCGTTCACCGCCACGTACATCCGCCGGTACTGGAAGCAGATGGTGGACGAGCTGCGCGCGTACGCCTGGCGCACCGTCCACAAGCGACTCCTCATCTCCTCCAACGGCCTCTGGCCCTACGTCGACTTCAACAGCGTCGGCATGTATCCGTGGAACCCCGACGAACAGACGCCCGACTTCCGCGGCGCCGACTACGTGCCCGTGGTCGACGGGCACCTCAACGGCGCCAAGTCGCTCCAGTCGCAGTACCGCTACCTGAAGGACCAGAGCGCCCGCATCGCCGGCACCGTGCCGGTCGTCGTATTCATCGACTGGCCGAGCGACATGATGACCAACTACCTCAACCTCCCGTTGCAGGAGAAGAAGGACTACTGGCAGATCTTCGGCGCGGAGGCGTACGCGAACGGCATCTTCCCGTCCTTCCACCTCAAGGACACGGTTGGCAGCCCGACCGCGACCGACCTGGGGATGATGGACTTCTTCACCACGTACACGCGCTTCTACAAGGAGCACCGCACGCTCTTCAAGGACAACGCGATCGGCGCACAGGCGGTCCGTGCCAGTGCGGCCAACGTATCGGCGAGCCTGCTCGTGCAGCGCGGCACCGGAAGGCGCTCGATCCACCTGGTCAACCACAACTACAGCCAGGGGATCACGCCACAGACCGGGTTCACTGTGGAGGCTGACGTACCGTCGTGCCCGCGACGCCTCACGGTGGTGTCGCCGGACTTCGCGGGGTCGAAGTCACCGGCATTCTCGTGCCGGCAGGGCAGGCTGAGGCTGACCGTCGACCGCCTCGACTACTACAACATCATCCAGCTGTAGCCCCGAGACCGGCCGACGGCCATCCGCGGTGCGGTCGCTCAGAAGAGAAACCAGAGCAGCGGTCCGGTCAGTACGGCGAAATCACGGGTGACGGCAACGGCCGCCACGCCGAGCGCCGCCGCGACTCCGCCGCCGATGGTGGCCGCCTTGATAGTCGACATAGGACTCCGCCCTTCGAGGTGCTGGAATAGCTTGACCGGCGGACCGTACGCCGGCGGGTCCATATGGGACTGTCAGTTCTTGGACCCGAATCGTCATCCGAGCCACGTGGCCCACAAGCTTTCGGCTGGCGAGGCCGCACGCCGTCCATCTCAGGCCGACATCCCGACCACAAACAGCCGACCCCGAAAGCGCTACGGCGATGCCTCAAAGCTCCGGTTGGCCGTTTGTCCCCCAATGCCCCTCGGCGAAGCGACGGGAGAGAAACCGGATCGAGGCATGTCCGCAGCTGACACGGACGTGGGCGAATCTGCTTGAAGGCGTCACGACGGCGCGTGATCCTACTCCGAAAGGTCGCTGTCATTCTTTGCCGGAAAGGGTCGGCCCAAAGTGGTGTCCGGCGTCCGATCATCCATTCGATTGTTGGCCAGTCGCTCAGATTGTGCGTTAGGCCGATAGTGGACTTCTTTCTTGACTCGGCTGCTGCTTGACTGCCATACATTGATTTTCGCCGTCGAAAGGTGCTCCCCTCACCATGACTGCCGCCGTCCCAGTCGCTGGTCAATTGAGCCGTCTCGCGGTGCCTGGAGAGCGGCTTGGTTGGATCTTTCGCGATCGAAATCTCTATCGTCGTCGCTTTATGGAGCCACCGCCGGTGCCGGAGATGGTCAATCCCGTCTTCGCGCAGCGCGTGGCGACGCACCAGGCACAGATGGCCAAGCGGATCCTGCTGGTGCTCGGGATCGGCGGTGGGTTCGGCTTTCTGCTGCTGTGCTGTGGCGGCATGGCCAGCTCCGGCAGCGAGGGCGCCGGCACCGGGCTGATGGTCTTCGGCCTGCTCGTCGGGCTGGCCGCCGCCGGCGCCGCCGTCCTGCCGTGGCTTGTCTACAACAACGCGAAGAGCGCGCTCCAGCGCGAGCAGCAGCGCGTCCAGGAGGCCTACCAGCAGGCCATGGCGCACTGGAACGCCCGCCGCGCGGCGCATGACCACCACCAGCGGGCCGCGGTCGACCAGATGTTCGAGTGGGGTGCGGCCGCGCCGGCGCCGGGAAACCGCCGGGTCGACATCGTCGGTGGCACGAGTTGGGGTTGGGAGGCCCTCCTCACCGTGTTCGGCGGTTCGCTGCTGAGCACGCGGGGTGCGGTCACGTTGGTCGACTTCACCGGTGAGGCGCTCTGCGGCGAGCTGCTCAGCCTGGCCGAGGAGACACGCCGCACCGTCCGGCTCACCGCCCTGCCGTCGCAGCTCGACCAGGTCAACCTGGCGGCCGGCCTGGAGACGCGGGAGCTTGTCGACAGCCTGGTGGAGTCGATGTACGGCGACCGGGAGACCGGCAGCCGCGCGGAGCGGAGCCAGGACACGATGATCCTCACCGAGATCTGCGAGGTGCTCGGGGGCGACATCACCGTGGCCCGCGTGATCGCCGGGTTGCGGGTGCTGACCGACCGCTCGGGTGAGCCGGCGCTGAGCCCCGCGGAGGTCGCGCGGGTGCGCGACCTGATGTCCGACGAGGCGCGCCGCCAGGCGCATCCGCACCTGCGGCGGATCGAGGGCTTCCTACGCCCGCTGGAGTCGATGGGTGCCTCGGCGGTCGACCTGCCCGCCGTCGACCTGTCCTGCCTCGTCGCCGACCGGGACGGTCGCAGTGCGCACGGCGAGCTGCTCAAGGATCTGATCGTGCAGTGGCTCATCCGGCAGGTGATGCGCGGGCGGGTCCAGGGCGGCTCGATCGTCGTGTCGGGCGCCGACGAGGTGCACCACCAGCACATCGAGCGGTTGACCACCGTGTGCGAGCGGAGCGGCGTGCGGTTGGTGCTTTTCTTCCAGCACCTGCGCGAGCAGACGCGGCAGCTGCTGGGCGGCGGCGAGGTCTGCTTCATGCGCCTGGGCAACCACCAGGAGGCGCAGCAGGCGGCGGAGTTCATCGGACGGCAGCACAAGTTCGTGCTCAGCCAGCTGACCCGCACGCTCGGCGGCAACGAGACGCACACGGTCGCCGACTCCGAGGGATACTCCATTTCGGAGGGTCATTCGGTGACCAAGGGCGGATACTCCGGGTCCTCCGGCGGGCAGCGGCACGGCGGCAGCTTCTGGAGCCGCACGCGAAACTGGAGCCATACCCGTGACTGGAGCCAGACGCTGTCGACCGCCACGGGCACCAACTGGAGCAACGCGACATCCGCCCAGCGGGTCTACGAGTTCGCCGTCGAGCCGCGTGTGCTCCAGGATCTGCCCGACTACGCGTTGCTGCTGGTCAAGGGTGAGGGCAGAGGGTCCGTCGTGCAGGCGGTCGAGTGCGACCCGGCGATCACCACGCTGCCGCGCATGACCATGGCCGCGCTCGACGACGTGCCCCTGCCACCGCCGCAGGAAGCGGTGATCCCGGTGTCCGGGCCGCCCCAGCAGGTGACGGTCTCCCGTCCCGCGCCACTCACGGGGGTGCCGGTCAACCAGGTGCCGCCGGGCCAGCTCACGCCGCCGCAGCAGTACCAGCCGCAGCCGCACTATCCGGCGCCACAGCAGCCGTACTACCCGCCGCCGCAGCAGCCGCCCTATCCACCGCACTAGCGGACTTCGGATTCGGGGTTGCCGTCGTGGTGGTTTCCAAGCTGTTTTTCCCGCGTCCGCGTCAGTCGCAGACCGTATGCTCCCGCGGGCACCGCTCCGGCCGGCCCACAAGGGCCGGCGCAGCCGGCGGGGTCAGCGCGACCAACAGCGGACGGGTAAGGCCGCGGGAGCAACGGTCCGGACCACGACGGACATCGCGGTAGCTCACATCTTTATCTGGAATCTAGGTTTATCTGGAACCTCGGTTTCCAGGCGCGGAGCCAGAGCCGCCTCGACCCGGAAGGCTCTCCCGCGGCGGCTCTGTCGCCTTTCCGCAAGCTGGTGTACGGGGCGCCGGGTGCGTGGCACATTGGACTCGTGACTCCCGTGTGAGACGGATCCGGGAGGCGGGATGGCATTGCCACTGCGGGTGACAGTGTCGATCAATCGGATTGACGCGGCACCCGGCGATCGGTTCAACTTCGACGTCACACTGCGAAATACGAGCGACATCGTCGAGCACTACGTGGTCGAGATGCTCGGGCTCCCGGCCGGCGCGACCGCGCGGGTCGAGCCCGACGTCGCCAAGCTGCGGCCCGGCGAGACCGCCACGGCGACCGTGCAGCTCGCGGTGCCCGAGCAGTCGCCGGCCGCGGCCGGCCTCTACACGCTGGGCGTCCTCGTGCGCTCGCGCTACCGGCCGGAGGTCTCGCGCTGCGAGGAGTTTCCGCTGACCCTCGCGGCCGTCGACGACCTCGCGGTGCGGGTCGATCCCGAGGTCGCGACCGGCGGCCGCGGCGCCCGGTACACGGTGCAGGTCACCAACGGGGGCAACCTGCCGGTGCGGCTGGCACTCGGCGCGTCCGACCCGGAGCGGCGGGTCGCGTCGACGTTCGAGCCGCCCGTCCTCGACCTGCCGCAGGGCGCGACAGCACACTCGTTCCTGAGCGTCCACGCGCCCGTCCCGTGGAACAAGGAAAAGCAGCGGGTGCTGACCGTCGAGGCCGTCGGCGGCGGCGCCCGGGGCACCGGCACCGCCACGTTCGTGCAGCGGCCCCGTTTCGCCTCGAAGTTGGTGCGCACCGCCGGCATGGTGGGTGCCGTCGTCGCGGTGGTCGGGGCCGTGCTGGCCGGAGCGCTGATCGCCCGGGGCGGCGAAGAAGAGCCCGACCCGGGTGCCACCGGGCCACCCGGAGTCGCCACCTCCGGGCCCGCCGTCGTGCCACCGGCTTCACCGTCCGCGGCGGCCCCGCCGAGTCCCAGCGCGCCGCCCACCACAGAGGCACCCTCACCCACCGGACCACCGCCACCGGACCCGCAGGTCGTCGATGTCACCCAACCCTTCGGCGAACCAGCCAACGGGGTACTCGACGACGACGCGTTCCGGCGGCGCGGGCTTCTGATTTCCGGGGCGCCGGAGCAGGGCGTGCGCCAGGAGTGCGCGAACGCGTTCTCGGTAGCGGTCACCGGAGACGCCAACAGCGGCCGCTCCCTTTCCGCCGCCCTTTCCAACAACGAAAACGAGTGCACGGACGTGCCCGTCCTGATCAGGTTGCGGGTCTCGGTCTCCACGATCCAGGTCACCGTCGCGGGCGACGAGGAGACCCGTCAACTCGAGGTCTTCTACAAAGACAACACCCGCTTCGTCGAAAACGACCTGACCGTCACCCCTGAGGAACGGCGCACCGAGATCGACTTCCTGGTGGTACGCGGCCTCCCCGCCGCCGACGGCACCGTCCCCGCGGCGCAGATCGTGGAGATCCGGTTCACCCCGTCCACGTGACGGCTCACGACCGTACGTAGAAGGCGACCTCGGTGACCGCGAGGTCCTTGAAGCGGGCGCCCGGGTAGGTGCTTTCCACCTCCAGCGTCAGCGAGCTGACCGATCCGGCCTCGACGTCGAGCGTCTGCGGCTCGACGCGGTCGTCCAGGTTCCAGCGGGCCGACCACGAGCCGCTGGTGAGCCGGAGCCGCTTGACCCGCTGGTTGTTCGCGTAGTCGTCGGGCGAACGGCCGTCGCCGTTGACGAGCGTGATCCTGGTGAGCTGCACCGGGTTGGCGAACTGGTAGGTCAGCCGTACACCGACGTTGCTGCGCAACCGCCCGCCGTCGCTCTGCCACGTCGTGGCGGCGTCACCGTCCAATGTGTTCGTCACCGCGAAACCCCGGTCCGGGTTGGTGCTGGACGCGCTGGCGCGGACACTCCTCGGGTCGACCTGCACCAGACCCGGCGGTGCCGCGCCGCCCCCACCCGGTGGCGGATCGCCGTCGAGGTCCGGCCCCCGGCCGGCGAGGAAGACGGCCACGCCGATCAGCGCGGCCGCGCCGACGACAGCGCCGGCCACCGGCAGGAGCTTGCGCGCCAGCGAGCCTGACCGCGCCGGCGGCGCCGGCGGCGCCATCGGGAGCGGCGGCGGCGCGACCGCTTGCGGGACACGCAGCTCCAGCCCGCAGCGCTGGCACCGGACCCGCTCCATCGGGTTCCGTTCCCTACAACGTGGACAGTCGACCTCGCCGGGTCCTGGCAGCGGCGCGCCGTCGATGACGGTGCCGGTGGGGTCGGGCCGCCTCGCGGGTATGACGCTCGTGGCTTCGCCCTTCTCCCCCGGCGTGCGCTGCGGGCCGAAGTCCGCCGGCTCCGGTGTGGTGCGGAGCGAGGCGAGCAGGTAGCCGCACTTCGGGCACAGGCGCTCGCGATCGGGCCGTACCGGTGTCCCACAGTCGGGGCAGGTAAGGCTCTGCCGGCCGGTGACGTCAGGCATCGCCGCCTCCTTCCTCGCCGGGTGGCCGCACCCGGGCACGACCGCGGGTCGGGCCCGCCGCCGGGTAGCGGACATCCAGCTCGAGTTGGGCGCCGAGTGGCAGCTCCCCCTCCAGGAAGCCGCGCACCTGCGCCTCGCTGAGGTGGCCGGTGTGGTCGAGGCTGACCTTCACCACCGGATCGGCCGGGGGCACCGGGTCGTCGCGCCCGTAGATCCCGCCGCCGTCGACCACGGTCACCCGGGCGCCGGTGGCCGCCTCCAGCAGCCCTTCGATGCCGTGCCGGGTGCCGCGCCAGCCGAGCAGCCGGCCGACCTCCCGGACCAGGGCCCGCCGGTACGCGGGCGGATCGGTGGGCTCCAGGACGAGCCCCAGCCAGGAGGCGAGGAACTGGAGCATCTCGGGCGAGGCGAGCCCGGCGTCGACCTGGTGCTCGATGCTGTCGATGCGGGCCCGTACCGTGTCGGCGACCTCCTCGAAGGCGGTCGCGAACCCGAGCAGCACGGGATCGGCCACCATCGCGCGGGGCAGTTGGGTCACCAACCAGCCGGTCACTGCCGCACCACCACCCGGTGCTGGAACGACATGAACAGCGACGCGGGCGCCAGCCGTACCCGCTGGTCGACCTGCTGGATCGGCTTCTGGGTACGGAGGTCGGCGGTGATGAAGTGGACCGCCTCCACGCTGCGCACGCCGAGCGCGCCGTGCAGGACGCTGTAGACGTCGCCCTGTTGCAGGTCCATGCCGAACGGCCAACCCTGGCCGCCCGGCCCGCCGGTGAGCGGGTTGACGTACTCGTAGAGGGCCTGCTCGGTGTGCTCGCGCACGGTCTCCGGCCGCACACCCGTCGCCGCGCGGACCTCGGCGAAAATCTTGACCCCCTGGTACGTCGGGGTGGCGATCCGCAGTCGCATGGTGAGCAGGCGGCGGGGTTCCAGATATGCCTTGATCTGCTCTTCCAACTCCGGCGGGATGACGAGGTCGTCGAGCACGAGCGCGGCGGGCGGCACGTCGACGCGCGGCACCACGAGCAGGTGCGCCGGATCGCCCGGGTCTTCCGGCGGCAGGCAGCGCGCGCGTGCCACCGCCGGCGCGGCGTCCAGCGTGAGGCGCACCACGTCGTCGGCGGTGACCGCGCGGCGGGCGCCGCGCAGCAGCATCGGCCCGCGCAGCTTCGCGTTTTCCACCGTCTCCGGATCCACCCCGCCGCGGGTGGGGTCGAGGTTCGTCACCGCCGCGACGAACGGGATCGACGTGTGGAGCACGGTGAGCCGGTTGGCCGCCACGTTGCCGCGCCGGCCGCCGCCGAAGCGGTAGCCGGTGACGTACACCTGGGCGTCGATGGGCGGGATGGCGCCGTGCTGCCGCACAGTGCCGTCGCGGCTGACGACCCGCGGCCCGAAGCGGATTTCGCCGTTTGCCCCGGACCAGGTGAAGACGGTGTCGTCGGCGGTCGCGTCGGCAAGGTCGGCGACCTCGGTCCAGGTCTGCTCCTCGGGCTCGGACCCACGGTCGTGGCGGGGCAGCACGACCCGCACCGTCTCCTCGGGCCGGCGCGGCAGCACCGGCACCCGCCGCACCTGGAAGACCTGGCCCGGCCGGCCGTCGCTGGTGCCGAGCAGCTCCGCCGGGGCCGGCTCGGCGTGGTACGCGGTCGCCGTGCCGCCGAGCGCCACCACGGAGAGCGCCTCGAGCTCGGGCGGGTTGCGGTATTCGGGCTGGCCGGTCGCCGGGCGGGTGAGCCGGCAGCGCAGCCAGTGCGCGCGGCGCGCACCGAGCGCGAGCGGCTCGTGCCGCGGCGGCATGAGGAGCGTTAGCTGGCCGGGCGAGTTGAAGCCGGCACTGGTGTCATCCAGGATGCGCACGTCGCGCCACTCCCGCCCGTCCCACGCCTCCCAGACGCGCGGCGGCCGGCGCGGGTCGACGCCGGCGCCCTCGGGCCCGGTAGTCACGTCGAGCCGCAGCAAGTGCGACGCCGCCGACTCGGCGAGTCCGAAGTAGACAGCGTCGTCCGGTCGCAGCGTGACGAACAGGCGCACCGAGGCGGCCGCGCGGCGCAGGTCGTCCCAGCGGTCTTCGAACCGGTCGCCGCTCGGAGTCAGGCAGGCGACGAGCTGTGGCGGCACGAGCCGCAGGTCCGTGTCGGTGAGGAAGACGACCGGCTCCTCGTCGCCGCTGCGCTCGGTGCTGACCTGGCTGCCGGCCGGTATCCGCAGCGGTTCGGCGCGCGGCGCGGTGAGGGTGAAAAGCAGGTCGGCCCGCGCCGGCACGGCGGAGAACAGCTCGACGCCGACCAGCTCCAGAAACTTGACGTACAGCCGGTCGGGCACCTGGTTGAGCCGGTACAGCGTCATCTCGGTCATCCAGGCGAAGAGCTCGACCAGCGCGATGCCCGGATCGGAGACGTTGTGATCTGTCCACTCCGGACAGTGGCGTGGGATCCGTCGCTTGGCCTCGTCGACGATGTCCTGGAAGCGGCGGTCATCGAGGTTTGGTGCCGGCAAACTCATGGCATTCGCTCCTCGGAGGGGATGGTATAGAAGGGATAGACCAGGTTGCGTGTGTCGTTGGTCGACCGCACGCGATACTCGAGTTCGATGTGGACCGTGCCGGTGGCCTGCTCCGGTCGTGCCTGCACGAGATCCAGCTCGATGCGCGGCTCCCAGCGTTCCAGCGCCTCGCGTACCGACTGCTCGATCAGGCCGAGGGTGGCCGCGTTGAGCGGGGCGAAGACAAGGCCCCACATCGCGCAGCCGAAGTCGGGCCGCATCACCCGCTCGCCGGGCACCGTCGAGAGGATCATGCGGATGGCGCCGTCCAGCTCGTTCGTCCCGCTGAGCAGCCGCACCGCACCCGTACGGGAGACCGCGGCCGGAAAGCCCCAGCCGCTGCCGACGAAGTCGCCATGCCTGTTCATCCGGCCAGCACGTCCGGTGAGCCGGCGGTGATCGTGCCCACCGGAAGGTCGACGGGGTCGTTGCAGGTCATCACCGGGTCGCCCATGCGGGCCAGCGGCTTGCCGTTGACGAACACGGTCGGCGAACCGTTGACCACCCGCCCCTGGTTGGTCGGCGGCTTGCTGAACGAGCTGCTCGGCACCGGGATGTGGGGAGGCATGTTCTGCGCGACGCTGCCGACGACCGCGACCGGGAGGCCGTTGGCGAAGACGTCGGTCGACAGTGCGGACACCAGCCGGCCCGCGAACGGCAGCGGCGTCGGGGTCGGCACCGGGCCGCCCGGCGACGGCATGAGCAGGATGTGGGTGTCCGTCGCGGTGACCGGATCGTTCTGGCGCGCCGCCGGTTGGGGCATGCCTTCCCCCTCAGTTCAACTTGATCGGGCTGCCGGACACGGTCACCGGGCCGGTCGCGCTGATCTCGACCTGGGCGCCGCTGAGGGCGAGCTTCTGGGTGGCCTTGATCTCCACGTTGGTGGCGGAGACGACCAGCTTCTGCTCGCCGGTGAGGGCCGACTCGGTGCGTTCGAGGTGAACGTGGCAGCTGTCGCCGCCCAGCGACAGGTGCACGGACGGGGTGGGGTCGTCGGTCATCACCAGCCGTGAGTCGCCCCGGCTGGCCAGCACCCGCGCCTGCACCACGCCACCGGCGCAGACGTCGGGCTGCGGCGGCGGGTCCTGCCTGTTCCACAGTCCACCCAGGACAACCGGGCGGGTCTTGTCCTCCAGCTCGAAGCCCACCAGCACCTCGTCGTCCACCTCCGGCAGCCACTGCATGCCGCGCTTGTGGCCGCCACCCGGGCTGACCACCCGCGCCCAGGTGCTCTCGTCGTCGACCGACAGCGTCGGGAACGTCACCCGCACCCGGCCGAGCTTCTCCGGGTCGGCGTTGTTGGTGACGATGCCGATGACCAGGCTCCCCCAGCCGCGCCGCTCGACCCCGCCACCACCGGTCGCGCCGACCAGGTCGGCCAGCCCGGCCGGCTCCTTCCCGCCACAGACGAACTTGGTCACGTACGGACGTCCGGCGCCGTACACGTGCTCCACACTGGTGATCCGGTAGCGGCCGGAGAGGCGGGAGCCGACGTTTTCGATCCGCACGTCGCCGCCGGCGCCCAGGAGCGGGTCGCCCACCGCCTCGCCGCGCAGCACCACCTCGCCGCCGGAGGTACGCAGCAGCAGCGACTTGGCGAGCGCGTCGGCCTCCGCCTGGTCGGCCACCGGAAACTGGCCGGCGGAACGCCGTACCCGGCCGAAGCCGCGACGGGCGGCGGCGGCCATCTCCTCGGCGGCGGGTGCGTCGGTGCCCGGGTCGCCCTCGCTCGCCCGGCCGGTCACCGCCCGCTTCGCCAGCGGGTCCCAGCCGTTGATTTGTACCTCGTCGGCGCGCTCGCCGGAGGCGAAGCGGACGGAGAAGCGGCGCAGGTTGTCGCCCCACTTCAGCGGCGGCGGGGTGCCCGGGCCGCGCGGCTTGCGCTTGAAGTGGAAGGTCTGCTCGCTGATCCAGAAGTCGAAGCCGATCCGCCCCGCCCGCCGCCGCAGGAACGCGTAGTCGCTCTCGCTCGCCTGCAACACGTAGTCGTGCACCTCGCCGGTGCTGTCCACATCGGGCGTGAGGCCGTGCTCGCCGCCGATCTGCGCCGCGATGTCGGCGTCGGTCATCCGCTGGAAGCTGCGCGACTTAGGGCCGCGGGCGAGGCGGTGGGTCAGGTCCAGCCCGGTCAGCACCAGCTCGTGCCGCCCCGCGGTGCCCTGCTCGACCGCCACCGCCGTCACCTCGCCGACGGTGACGACCACCGGGTCGCCCTCCGCGCGGAAGGCCACCTCTATCCGGGTACCGATCGCGAACAGCCCTCGGTCGAACAGCTCGAAGTGCGGGTCGTCGAAGTGCACCGCGAAGTAGTCGGGAAGCTGGACCGACTCCTCGACGCGGGCGAGCGTCAGGTTCGCGTACATGTCCGGTGGCAGCGGGCGGCCGTCCACCGTCAGCACCACGCCGTCGAGGCGTTTCTGCTCAGCCACGGCGACGCACCGGCAGTTCGGGAATGACGAGGAGCGTGCCCGCCGCCACGGCGATCGGGTCGACCACCGCGTTCGCCTCCGCGATGAGCCGCCACCGCGTCGGGTCGGAATAGTGCGCGGCGGCGATCCGGTCGAGGGTCTCACCCCGCACGACCCGGTGGGTGCGGTGCAGCGTGGGCGTGTGCGAGGTGGGGTTCTGGAGCGGCTTCAGCCCGTCGTCCATCCACTGCTTGAGGCTGAGGTCGGCCTTTGCCCGCAACGGCATCCCGCTGCTCGCGAAGTACGTGTACTTGATCTGCAACCGCTCCACGATCGCCTTGAACGAGTGCAGCGTCCCCCAGTGGAACTCGACCCACGGCGGCCGGGCCTTGTTACGCCCCGAGTCCGAGCCGGGCAGCGCGGGGTTGACCTTCATGAGATCGAGCAGCTTGCTCGTGTGCTTGGTGACGTCGGTGCCCTCGCTGGTCGTGTCGAGCGTGATGCTGAGCGCGATAGTGCCCGGCTGGCCCGCCTGGAAACGCAGCTCCGGCGCGTTGCGGCCCTTGCCCTCCGCGGCGTCCCAGGAGTTGGCCTTGGTGATCGTCAGCTCGGCCGGGTTGAACAGGAACGTGATCTCGTCGCTGCCCGGCTCGATGCGCAGGCGCGCCTTCGCCGGTCCGGTGGCTTCCTGCGGTGCCGTCATTGTCAGAACACCCCCGCCCATCGGCCGCCCCGGCGCTCGATCTCGCGCAGGAGCCGTTCCTCCACCGCTTCCACGACCCGCTCGACGTCCAGCGGCTGCGGGCCGGCCGTGGTCTTTCCTCCAGCGGCGGCGCCGGGGGGCGCGCCGCCCTGGACCACGGGGGCGGCGGCGGGAGCTGGCACCGCCTCCTGGGTGGTGGGGCCGGCGTTTCCCATGACCGGCCCCGGGGACGGCGTCGACGCGCCGGCCTCGATGAGCGTGGCGCGGGCGACGCGGGCGGCGACGTCCGTGACACCTCCCATGCCGCTGCCGACGGGCAGCCGGTCGACGATGCCCGCGCTCATACCGCCGGCGTCGTTCGGGATGCCACCCTGGCGTAGGCCACCGGCCGCCAGGGCGGCGCGTTCGTCGTCGTCGACCGCTCCCGCGAGCCCGGCGAGGAGGAAGCGCGGGCGGCGGACCGGGCGCCGGGCGTGTGTCAGCTCGTGGGCGAGTACCGCCGCCGTCGCCGGCGAGGGCGGTCCGGGCAGGTGCACGACGGATCCGGTGGTGGCGCCCAGAGCGCCCGCCGCGGCGAGGGCGTGCCGGGTCGCGGGTCCGGTGGTGAAGCGGGGCGGATGTGCCGCGCCGGTGATCGTGGCCGCCATCGCCCGGTAGGGCGCGGGCAACGCCCGCGGGGCTTCCAGCGGACGTGCGGCGACCGCGGCTTCCCAGCGCCGTCGCGGTGTGGCGTCCACCCTACGCGGCTGTCTCATCTGGACGGTCGAGCGCCAAGGCGTCAGCCGCACGGTGCCAGTCGGATCGGGCACGTTGCCCGGCGGCAGCGGTGCCGAGCCGGCCACCGGCAGGTCCCCGGCGCCCGTCGGCGGCTGGAACGACGGCCCACTCGCCGGCCGCCTCGCCAGCGCCGGCCTCGCTCGGACGGGGGTGGGCCTGGCGATCGTGGGCATCCCGTGCGCCGGCGGCCTCGTGGGCGACGACGCCGGCCACGGCGGCGCCGCGCGGTGGGCTTGCCGCGCCGCGGGGTGGACTTGCCGGGCGGGCTGCGGCCTGATCGGGAAGGTTTCGGGTTGCTGGTGCGGCACGAAACCTTCACGCTGCTTCCGGCCAGGTGTCGCGAGGCGAGCGCGCGCTCGGGTGGCTGCCTCCGTCCCATTTGGCGCCCGCTCCAAGCGCGCGTGCGCTCGGGTGGCTGCCTCCGGCCCACCTGGCGCCCACTCCATGGGCCGCACCAATCCCGCGGTTCGCGCGCTCCGCATCGCGCTCACCGTGACGGGCATCCTCTTCGCCGCGACCGGCATGCTCCCCGCCACGGCCGAGATGTCGGGCGCCGCGGCTGAGCTGCTCACCACGGCTGATTTGCTCGCCTGGGCTGTGCCGCTCGTCCGAGCCATGCTGCTCGGCAGAGCGGTGCTGCTGCTCATCCGGGCCGTGCCGCGGCTCACCTGGGCCGTGCTGCCCACCCGGGCCGTGTCGCTGCTCACCTGGGCCGTGCTGCCCACCGGGGCCGTGTTGGTCGCTCCGGGTGTGTGGGCGCTGCGGGCCACCGTCCAGAGTGGGGCCGGCCGGGGCAGCGCTGCCTGTGGCGCCGCAAACACACGGACCGCCGCTGGCGGCGTGCGGCCTGTCGGCGTGCGGCCTGGCGGCGTCGTGGTCTCTGGGCGGCCGGCGATCGCCCTGCGCACCGGCGCCGACCACGTGGCAGCGACCCGCGCCGGCCTGGCGTTCACCGAGCGTGGCAACTTCGGCCGGGCTGCCGCGGCCGGCGCCGGCCGGCTCCGGAAGCGAGTCGTGACGCTGGTGGGCGACGAGCGTCTGGGCAGGGTCCCGGCGGCCGACATGGGCAGCCGCCGGGGGTGTGCCACATGCCGTACCGGGGAAGGCTGGCGGTGACGCGCGGGCGCCAGCGCCCGATGCCGCCGCAACCAGGCTGCCAGCGTCCATGGTGGGCGGACGGGAAGCGCGGCGACCACGCCCGCCTCGTGGCGGGATGGCGCCGCACGCCGGAGCAGCCGGCGGATGGCCGTCGCCACGGTGCGTCGCAGGCCGCGGCGCCGGCCGGGCTCAGCCGCCGGAACGGAAGCCACAGTGGCACACCTCCAACTCCTCGACCGCGAGCTCTCGGGACGACGCGGCGAGCTTCGGGCCGCTCCACCGCACCGGCTTGGCGTCGTAGAAGGACCAGATGCGCACGGGTTCGCCGCGCGCGTTGAGGACGCTGACCGTGCCGTCGAGCGGCTGGATCTTGTTGCCGGCGTCGGTCAGGCCCTCACCGGAAAACCTCATCAGCCACTTGAAGAGCGCGTCGGTGTCGGTGAGGCCGCGCTTGAAGACGAGGTTGGGCCACTTCATCCGGCCCAGAAGGCGGTGCGTGTACGCGTTTTGCCCGCCCTCCGCCAGCTCCTCGACGTCGATCTGCACCGACAGGCCGGAGACCTCGGTGAAGTATCCGATCGGGTCCGGGCCCACCTCGAACTTGAACTTGCCCACGAACGGTGGATCCATTGTCCGTGCCTCAGCCACCCTGAACTCCTTGCCATGCGCGCTCGTTGAGACCGCCGACCTCCTGGAGCAGCCGGATCCGGTCGCCGTGCTCGAGGTCGAGCAGGCTGTCGAAGGTCCAGTGCAGGTGGTACGCGAGGTAGGCGATCTCCTGCCACAGCTCGTCGTGCGCGTAGTGCCCTATCCCACCTCCACCGACTCCATCGGGAAAGGGTTCCCGGGCTCCACCGTGTCCAAGATGGACGGATCCTGGAAGTTGACGATGCGGTAGAGGTCCTGGAGGTAGCCGAAGTCGCTGACGAAGAGCGACTCGATCGTCTTCGTCGTCACCCGCGACACCGTGCCCAGCTCGGTCACCACCCGGGCGAGCACGATGACCGTCGCGTACGCCTCGTTTTCCTTGACCCGGGGGTCGCGCAGCGGCTCGATCTCGTCGCGCGCGCACGCCAGCCGCATCGTGCCGGTGCGGTGCAGTGTGCCGTGCTCGTCGACGTAGCCCTTCGGCAGGGTGAACGGGTACTCGGTGCGCAGGCTCATCCGCGACTCAGCCCTTCGTGCGTGATCGTGAGCTTTTCGGTCGCGATCTCGTTGCTCCCCGCGTCGAGCTCGGCGCCGGTCCACTTCGAGGGCCAGCCCTCCTCGAAGTTCCAGCGGGCGACCTCCGTATGCGTCGAGTCCTTGATGACGATGGAGCCGGTGCGCCGGGCGGCGTCGACGTCGCCTTCCTGCACCTGCTTGCGCCACTCCCAAAGCGCCTTCGACTCGTCGATGCGGCGCTCCAGCGTGATGTCGCTCCACTTCATCGCACCCGGCACTTTCCGGATGATCATCTTTCCGTCCTTCGTGGCCTCCTTGTACTCGATGGTCTCGGTCTCCGCCTCGACGCCCGAGCACTTGCGGAAGCTGGCCAGCTCCACTCCGTCGATCTCCAAGACGAAGCTGAAGGTGGTCATGAGGTCCGGCATGACTGCTCCTCTCACTCGGTGGCCGCGCCACCGCCCTGCCACTGGCTGATCCGGAAGATGACGAACTCGGCGGGCTTGACCGGGGCGATGCCGACCTCGACGATCAGCTTGCCCTCGTCCACAGAGGACGGCGGGTTGTTGCTCTCGTCGCAGAGGACGTAGAAGGCCTGGTCCGCGGTGGCGCCGGTGAGCGCGCCCTGCATCCACAGCCCGCGCAGAAAAGCGTTGATGGTCCGCTTGACGCGCTGCCACAGGTCGAAGTCGTTGGGCTCGAAGACCGCCCACTGGGTACCTCGCCGGATGGACTCCTCGACGAAGTTGAACAGGCGCCGGACGTTGACGTAGCGCCAACTGGGGTCGGTCTTCGCGAGCGTACGGGCACCCCAGATCTTCGTGCCGTACGTGCCGAACGAGCGGATGCAGTTGATGCCGTCCGGGTTGAGCAGGTCCTGCTCGCCGCTCGTCACGTCGTTCTCCAGGCGAACTATGCCGCGCAGCGCCTCGTTGGCCGGTGCCTTCCACACGCCGCGGGCCGCGTCGGTGCGAGCCCACACGCCGGCCACGTGCCCGACCGGCGGCACGGTGAGGTACAGCTCGCCGTTGGTGGCGCCGGGTCGGGCGAGCGGGTTGGTCACGACGAGGTTGGGGTAGTAGAGCGCGGCGAAGGCCGAATCCCGGCCGAGGCGGCTACGCCACTCCAGCGCCCGCGTCGCGTTGAGGCCGGGCGGCGTGTCGAGGATGGCCATCCGCCGGCTGGCCTCGCACCAGTCGACGATCTGCTTCTGGATGGCGAGGTACTTTTCCTCGTCCTCGGCGATCGTGCAGAGGTCGGGGATCGCCACCATCGTGACGTTCTCCGCGATCGCCAGCCCCTGGTAGCCGGTCCGCTCGGTGACCGAGCCCTCCAGGTCGGCGGGGGTGACGGCCACCGGCTCCAGCGCCGGCGTCTCCAATGTGTACCGTCCCGGCGCCGGCACCCGCTCGGCCAGCGAGACCCCCTGCGCCGGCGAGATCTCCACCCGCAGCACCTTGGACCGCTCGTTGACCGTCCGCTCGAGCACCCGCGGGCTCTTGCCGGCGAACGAGAGACCGCCGATCTCCTCCCGCAGCGATCCGTCCTGGTAGACCCGCAGCGTGTACTCCTGCTTGCCGTCCGGCTCCTGCCCCTCGGCCGGCGACGGTGGCGGGACGACCTCCACCTCGACCCGCGTCCCGGGGTTGAGCGCCGACACCGTGAGGCTCTCCACCTCCGGCCGGTCGGCCGCCGGCAGGCGCAGCGTCGCGCGCCCGTCGCCGCCGTTCCCGTTGCCGCCGGGTATCCGCACGATGTAGCAGGCGCTGCCGCCGTTTTCGAAGAAGCCGCGCACCGAGTGCGGGAGCATCGCGCCGCGCACGAAGCCGCCATAGACCCGCTCGTACTGCGGCCAGCTCGTCACGAGCTGCGGCTTGACACCGGTCGGGTCGGTCGGGTCACCCTCGTTGGCGTCGTACCGCTCGGTGAAGCCCACGAACGCGGCGACCGCCGTACCCACCCCCTCGATCGGCATCGAGCCACTTGGCTGCTCCTCGATGTAGACGCCCGGCGCTCCGTACGACGCGGCCACGGCCACCATCTCCTCGCTGTGTCAGGCCTGTACCGCGCTGGTCAGCAGCGCGGGGTCGAGATCGGTCAGGTAGAACTCGCCGTAGTGCAACGGCGGGTAGACGCGCATCATCGGCTGCTCGGACGAGCACGCCAGGACCTTCACCTTCGGAAACTGATGCACGATGCGGGCGACCAGCTCGGCGGTGTCACTCTGGTCGAGATCGAGCACGACGACGTCGGGCAGCACCTCGACGAGCCGGCCCAACACATCGGCGGCGGTGGTCTCCACCAGCTCGATGCCGTCGACGCGGAGGATGTCCTCCAGGCCGACCCGGTGCAGGGCACCGAAGTCCCCCATCAACACCCGCGTCACGCGTACGAGCGTCGCTCCCGCACCGCCATCCCGGAAGGCTCAGCGGTGCAACCAAAGGTGCACCGCCTCACCTGCCCGTCGTGGTGAGGTTGGGGAGGGTGGCGTTGCCGGCGGCCTCGAGGCCCTCGTGGCTGAGCGGCACCACGAAGATCAGCCCTGGCGGCGCGCTGGCGTCCATTGGGGGCTGCTCGGCCTCGCAGACCAGGGCCTCCCCCGGCGCCGGCGGCATGACCAGCGACGCCAGCGCGGACGTCTGGTCGGACACGATGATGTCCGCGGTGCCCTCGCCGCCCACGTAAGGGTCGACGAAGATGAACGGCCCGTCGGTGCGCGAGGTCTCGGGCAGTGGCTCGCGGTTGCCGACCAGGTCGTAGACGGGCGAGAGCAGCCCTCGGTCGTACGCGCCCTCGCTGGCGGGCGACACCATGCTGCCGCCGGCGCCCGCGGCGACCCAGATCATCGCGTCCACGCCGTACGGCCAGAACTGGCCGGTGATGTTGGCCAGCGCGTTGCCCGACGGGGTGAAGGCGCCGGTCGCCAGCTCGATCGAGCCAGCGGGGGCCCGGTAGACGCCGGCCAGCCGCTGGTACAGCGAGACCGGCCCGACCGGGACGGGCTGGGTGAAGAGGCCGGACGCTTCCTTCGGTATGCCGACGTACGCGCGGGTGTTGCTGGGCGACACGAGCGTGCGCAGGACCCGCACCGCCGTGCCCTGGCTGGTCGCCGACTCGGGCAGCGCGTAGATCCCCTGGGAGCCGCGCAGCACACCGCTCGACGTGATCCCGGTTTCACCGGAGGCGGTGGTGAAATGCGCCAGCGCCCGCTCCGAGCCCGGACCCGAAGCCGCCGCTGGGCCGCCGATGAGACGCACGACGCCACCGGCGACCACGCCGATGATCGCGCCCGTGGTGGCGTCCACGACGTACGCCTCCACGCCCGAGAACTCGCCCTCACCGACGTCTTGCACGGCCCGGAACGATGTGGTGGACGCGGCCCCGCCGATGGCGTACGCGGTGACCACGCCGTAGCCGGCCCTCCCGAGTGCCCCGGCCACGCCGCCCGGCACGGCGAACAGCGCGAGGGCCTCGCCGACGATCTGCGCGTCGGACGGGCTGCTGACCAGCTTGTCGCCGGGTCCCGGGGCGTTGGCGACCTTCGGCCGCAGCAGGATGTAGCCGCCGACCGCGATCGGGATCAGCCACCACAGGCCGAGCGGGACGTCCGGGTTGGCGGGCTGTGCCGTACCGCCGGTGTGTGCCTCGCGTTCCAGGACCGTCGTGGACGCCGGCGTGCCGGTGCGCCGCGCCTGTCCGGCGTGGGCCAGCTCGTGCCGGAGCGCGTCGGCACGGCTCGGCGCGCCGGGCCGGCCGAGGTCGCGGCCGAGGTAGACGTCGCCGCGCCAGGAGAACGCGTGCGCGCCGAGGCGGGCCGCGGCGTCGTAGGACTTGGGCTCGTCGAAGATCCGCGGCGTCTCGGCCGCGACACCGTGCCCGATGCCGAGGCCGGCAAGGACGTGCCGGTGGCCGGACCGCCCGCCCGACGGACCGGACAGGAACGCGGCGAGCGAGCGGTTGGACACGCCGGCCGGCAGGGCCGGGGCGGGCGCCCGGTGCGCGTCGGGCCGTTTCTTGGCGAGCAGCTCCTCCGGGAGGAGCTCAATGCGCTGGCGCATCGCCGTTTCTCCTCGCGATGGAGTCGACCACGGAAGGCAGTACCTTCTCGACCGGCGGGCCGGCCGCCGACAGTGCCGTGGCGTCCAGGGTGGCCGTGACGACGAGGTCCAGGCCGGGCTTGAGCTGGCCGCCCAGCGCCGACCAGAAGTCGGAATTCTCGCTGCCGTCGCCGCTGCGCAGCGTCACCGAGGGCAGCGGGCGTACGTCGGCGAACGGGCCGCGCAGGTGTTCGGGTGCGATCACCTTGTGCAGCAGCAGTGCCGCCAGCACGTCGCCGAGCAGGGAGTGCTCGTCGCGGACCTCGCGGGTCCAGGCGGTCACCAGGTAGCGACAGTCCACTCTGGGCAGTTGGTCGCGCCGGGCGCGGCGGCCGTTGTCGAGGGCGACCACCTCCTCGCCGTACTCCCGTTCGGAGAGGTTGGGGCGCACGTCCCAGAGATACAGATCGACGGTGGGCCGGGAGACGCCGGCGGCCCAGTCGCCGTCGGGCGCGTCGAAGACGACGTCGACCTCGCGCTGGGCCAACGGGACCGTGGCGCGCAGGAAGGCTTCCAGCGACTCATCGAGCAGGTGCAGCATCGGCGTCTCGATTCACCAGGTCGAAGTAGCGCTCGAACTCGACCTCCGTGCGCAACCGGCCGAGCTTCTGGAACTCGCGCTTGAGCGAGAGCGCGACGTGCCGCATCGTGATCGGGCTGCCGTCTTCCGCGGCGAGGAACGCGGCGCTCAGCGCGGCGTTGTGTATGACGCCGCCGGAGACCTTGAACTGCCGGGCCAGGAAGTCGAGGTCGAGGTCGGCGACCGGCGCCGTCGGCGGAAACGCGCGGGCCCAGATCGCCCGGCGCTGCTCTTCCTCGGGCAGCACGAAGTCGACGGCGGTCGAGATGCGGCGCAGGAACGCGTGGTCGATGTTGCGCTGGAGGTTGGTGGCGAGGACCACGAGCCCGTCGTAGGTCTCCAGCCGTTGAAGCAGGTAGGCCACCTCGATGTTCGCGTACCGGTCGTGCGCGTCGCTGACCTCCGACCGCTTGCCGAAGAGCGCGTCGGCCTCGTCGAAGAACAGCACCAGGTCGCCGGCCGCGGCGGCGCCGAAGATGCGCTCCAGGTTCTTTTCGGTCTCGCCGATGTACTTGCTGACCACCGCCGAGAGATCCACTTTGTACAGATCGAGGCCCAGCTCGCCGGCGACGACCTCGGCGGCGAGCGTCTTGCCGGTGCCGGACGGTCCGGCGAAGAGCGCGACCGTGCCGGTCGACGGCAGCGGCGGAAAACGCCAGCGCCCGTACACGACCTCGCGGCCCCGGTGGCGTGCCGCGAGCTCGCGCAGCTGCCGGGCGTCGTCGGGCGGCACGATCAGGTCGTCCCAGGTGCGCCGCGGGCGTACCCGGACCGCGACGCCGTCGAGGTGCCCGCCGGCCAGGCGGCGCACGGCCGGCCCGAGACCGCCGTCGCCGGCGGCGACTGCCGCTGCCACGAGCCGCAGCTGGTCGCGATCCAGGCGGTACGCGGGGTCGGGTGCCCGGCCCAGCGCGCGCTGCCAGTCGCCGTCGTCGGCCTCCCCGCTCGCGACCCGCACCTCCTGCCACGGCAGCGGCGGCACGGACTCCAGCGGCAGCTCCGGCCGCGAGCAGAGCGCCCACGCCAGATGGTCGGCCCGCGCCACCGCGTCACGCCCGGTCGCGTCGAGCGGCGCGGCCAGGTCGAGCACCACCACGAGATCTCCGAGCGTGGCCTCACGCACCGTCGCGGCCCACTCCGCGCCATTTCCGGGTACCGCGCAGAGCAGGCGACCGCGCCCCGGCCACCGCTCGTCGACCGCGCGCAGCCGGCTCTCCCGATCGGCGCCGGTGACCAGCAGCAGCCCGCCGGCCGGTGTTCCACTGTGGTCGGTGAGGCGCCGCGACGCGCCGGGCGGCAGCTCGGGGTCGGCGGAGCGGTCGCCGTTGAGCTGCCAGGCGACACGGGCGGGCAGCGCACATGTGCGGGTGGCCCACGGACCGGTCGCCGAGACCTCGACGAGCTCGGCGCGGCGCAGCCGCGAGTCGGGCGCCACCTGGGTGGCGCCGGAGCCGGGGAAGATCCGGGCGAGCGTCGCGAGCGTGACCTGGGGCAGCTGCACGGAGTCCTGCACGTAGGCGACGAGTCGCTGCCGGGCCGGCGCCAGCTCCACGGCGGCGAGCAGGGCCAGCGCCTCGGCCTCGGCGCGGCCGAGCCGGGCCGACCGGACCAGCGCGGCGAACGCTGACGGACCGGCCAGCGAGTCGGCGAAGTCCTTCCGGCCCCGCTCCACCTCGGTGCGCACCCGCGCGCGAACGGCGGCCACGCGTTCCGGCTCGGGGCCGTCGAGGCCGGGCAGCGTGGCGAGGACGCGGTCGAGGTCTTCCTGCCCGACGAACAGGCCGGCGAAGTCGCGCGGCGGCCGCCCCTCGGCCAGCCGGCAGATCAGCGCCTCGCACTGGAGCAGGACGTCCGCGAGGACGGTCCACGGCTCGGCGGCGGTCGGCATCCGGGCGGCCGCTAGATCACGCCTTCCCGCGTCGCGAGGGCGACAGCCTGCGCGCGGGTCCGGCAGTTCAGCTTGGTCAGCAGGTCGTGTACGACGTTTTTGACGGTGCGCTCGGAGAAGCAGAGATCTTCGGCGATGCCGCGGGTGTCCATGCCGTCGGCGAGCAGGCGCAGCACCGACCGCTCGCGGCTGCTGAGCTCAGCGGGGCCGAGCTGCGAGTGCTGGCGCACGTGGACGAGCAGCCGGGCCAGCAGGTCGCCGGGGAGGATCACGGTGCCGGCCACGACCGCGCGCAGGGTGGTGACGAGCGTCTCCGGAGTGAGCGTCTCGTGCGGCAGCACCGCGCCGACCCCGGCGTCGACGATCTCGCGCACATGCTGCTCGCTGGCGGCGCGAAGCGTGGCGACGAGGCGGGTGCGGCGGCCCACGACGAGGCGCACGGCTCGGCGCAGCGCGCTGCCCTCCGACTCGAAGATCAGCACATCGAGCCCGGCCATGGCGGGCGTAGGCGTCAGCCCCACGCTCTCCCCGCGCACGACGAAGCCAGCCTGCTGGAGGCAGGCGGCCATGCCGCGCCGCACGATCGCGTGGCTGTTGTCGATCCAGACCGAGGGTGGTCCTTGGGTGTCCACCGGCACCACCCCCCGGTGTGTCTAGTGGTCGTCCCCCCACGCCATGATGCGACCACGAATTCACGCGCGACAACGATTTTTGGCAGCCGATTCTGTCGTTTTCCTGTCGTACCAGATATTGATCTCATGCATGCAATAAATGATCTGCACGAAGATCTGCCCGAAAGGGCAACCGGACGATCATTTCTATTTCGGGTTCTGGCGGGCGCGCTTTATCGTCGATCCCATGCCCAGGTACTCGGCGGAACAGATCTACGGTTTCGCGCGCCGTGCGGGCTTCTCGGCGGACGAGGCGGCGACGATGACCGCCATCGCGCTCGCGGAGTCGAACGGCAACAGCCAGGCGCACAACCCGGTCGGTGAAGACTCCCGCGGGCTGTGGCAGATCAACGCGCGCGCCCACCCCGACCTGGCGCGCCGTTTCAACCTGTACGACCCGCTGCAAAACGCGCAGGCGGCGTTCGCGGTGGCCCAAGGCGGGTCCGACGTCTCACCGTGGACCGTGACGCACGGCGGGATGGGTGCCCGCTACCTGCGCCATCGGGAGGCGGCCCAGCAGGCCGCGATCGCGTTCGGCGACGGTCCCGGGCGCGGCGTGTGGACCGGCACGCCCGGATACGGCCACCCGCTCTCCGGCGGGGCGGACGGTCCCGGGGCCGGCGGAGCGCCGCAAGCTCCGGTGGCGGCCGGCGGCCCGTCCGGCAACAGCGCGCTGGAGCGGTTTCTCGAGGTCGCCCGCGCGCAGGCCGGCGACCAGTACGTCTTCGGCGCCGAGACCCGCCTCGACGACGCCGACCCGGACACGTTCGACTGCTCCGAGCTGACCCAGTGGGCGGCCCACCAGGCCGGCGTGGAGATCCCCGATGGGGCGACCGCGCAATACCTCCATCTCAAAGAGCGCGGCATGCTGATCCCGGTCGAGCAGGCCAAGACCACGCCGGGCGCGCTGCTCTTCTCGTTCGACCGCGAGCCGCGGCCCGGTGACGGCCGCACGCCGGGCGCGCACGTCGCGATCAGCCTCGGCGACGGGCGCACGATCGAGGCGCAGGGCCGGCGCGCGGGCGTCGGCGAGTTCGACGCGAAGCAGCGGTTCGAGTTCGCCGCGGTGATCCCGGGCATCTCCGACGGCACCGCCACCCCACTGGCCGCGGCGGCGACGGCCGCGCCGGTGGCGACCGCCCCGCCCTCGGAGTTCGGCGGCGCCGACACCGACGAAGACGGGCTCACCGACGCCTACGAGCGCTGGCGTGGCCTCGACACCCGCGCCGCGGACACCGACGGCGACGGCCTGAGCGACGGCTACGAGCTGGTGACCAGCCGCACCGACCCCAACCGGGCCGACACCGACGGCGACCTGCTCGACGACGCGTTCGAGCTGACCCGTGGCCTCGACCCGACCTCGCCCGACACCGACGAAGACGGCCACCTCGACGGCAGCCTCGCCCAGGACCAGGTGGACACCGACCGCGACGGGCTCGACGACGCGCTCGAAGTGGCGCTGGGCCTCGACCCGCGGCTGGCCGACAGCGACTCCGACGGCTTCGGCGACGCCCTGGAGCGGCAGGCCGGCTCCAACCCGCTCGACGCGGCGTCCACCCCGTTGAGCGCGCTGGCCGCGGACCCGCCGCTTGGCGGGGTAGGAGCACAGCCCGATCCCGCCGGACCGGCCCCGGTGAGCTGATGGACGTGCGGATCGAGATCCCGCGGCACCCGGTCGAGCTACGGCCGGGCGCGGAGACCGGGGTGCCGGTCGAGCTGGCCAACCGGTCCACAACAGACGTCCGGGTGCGGCTCTCCGTCGCCGGCAGCCGGGCGGGTGCCTGGTCCACCGACGGCGAGCAGGTCGTGACGGTGCCCGCCGGCGGCACGCGGAGCGTCGCGCTCGCCCTCCGTCCACCCGCCGACACGGCGCCCGCGGCCACGTTGCTCCCGTTCACCGTCCAGGCCGTCGACGCCGACGGCGGCCTGGCGCTCGGCCGCGCGACGGGCCTCGTCCTGCTCTCGCCGCCCGAGGTGCTCCAGGTGAAGCTGTGGCGCACCTCCAACGGGCGCCCCGCGCACTTCACGCTCAGCGTGACCAACCCCGGCACCGACCGCCGTACCATCCGCGTCGAGCCGCGCCTGCATCCGGCCGGCGGACGTGTCGAGGTGGAGCCGGCCAGGCTGGACCTGCCGCCCGGCGGCTCGGCCAGCGCGCACGTCGAGGCCCGCCCGCCCGCACTCGTCGTCGGCGGATCCATCCCGTACGTGGTGACGCTGTCCTGCCACGACGACACCGCCGGCCCGGAGGCGCCCGCGCTGGCCACGGTGGACGAGACCGGGCAGTCGCCGCCGCGGGTGGGTCGCGCCGCCGCGGCCGGCCTGACCGCACTGCTCGTGCTGCTCGCCGCCGGCGCCGTGCTGTTCGGCGGCTGGGCGCGGCTCACCGGCGGCGAGTCCACTCCGGACACCCCGGCGGCGGAGATTCGGGTGCGCGCGCCGTACGCGTTCGTCGAGGCGTTCCAGCGTGGTGGCCAGGGCACCGCGAACGCGGAGGCCGCCCTCGCCCGGCTGACCGCGGCGGGCATGCCGGTGCGCCTCGTCGACAGCACCCGCTCGCCCGACCTGGCCGACGGGGCGGACGGCCTGATGGTGCTGCTCCAGGACGGATTCGCCTCGGACGCGGCGGCGCAGGCGTACTGCGACCAGCACCGCGCCCTGGCGCCGAAGTGCCGGGTGGTGCCCGCATGACCGGTTACGGGCTGGGTGTCGACCTCGGCACGACACACACGGCGGCCGCGGTCCGGGTCGACGGCCGGGTCGAGGCGGTCCAGCTGGGCAGCCGCCGGCCGGAGATCCCCTCGCTGGTCTTCGTGCTGCCCGACGGCGGAGTGCTCGTCGGAGAGCCCGCCGAGCGGCGTGGCGCGACGGAGCCGGAGCGGCTGGCCCGCGAGTTCAAGCGCCGCATCGGCGATCCGGTGCCGCTGCTGGTCGGCGGCGCGCCGTACCCCGCCCACGCGCTGACCGCCCGGCTGCTGCGGCAGGTGTTCGACATCGTGGCCGGGCAGTACGACGGGCCGCCGACCGCCATCACCGTCACCCACCCGGCCAACTGGGGGCCGTTCAAGCGGGAGCTGCTGGAGCAGGCGGTCCACCTGGCCGACGTGGGCGAGGTCACCTACCGCACCGAGCCCGAGGCAGCGGCGATCAACTTCGCCGCCGGCGAGCGGGTCCGGCCGGGCGAGACCGTCGCGGTGTACGACCTGGGCGGCGGCACGTTCGACGCGGCCGTGCTGCGCAAGACCGAGACCGGGTTCGCGCTGCTCGGCCGGCCCGAGGGGATCGAGCAGCTCGGCGGCATCGACTTCGACGAGGCGGTCTTCGGCCACGTCGTCGCCACGCTCGGCAGCGCGGTCGAAGACCTCGACCCGGAAGACGACGAGGCGACGGCCGCGCTGGCGCGGCTGCGGCGGGAATGCACCGAGGCGAAGGAGGCGCTGACCTTCGACACCGAGGTGATGATCCAGGTCGCGCTGCCCGGCCTGCACACGCGCGTGCGGCTCAACCGCTCCGAGTTCGAGGCGATGATCGGCCCGGCCCTGTCCGAAACGGTGGCCGCCACCGGCCGCGCGCTGCGGTCTGCCGGGGTGGCCGCGGGCGACCTGCGCTCGATCGTGCTCGCCGGCGGATCGTCGCGCATCCCGCTGGTCAGCCAGCTCCTCGGCGCGGAGTTCGGCCGGCCGGTCACGCTCGACCCGCACCCGGAGCACAGCATCGCCCTAGGCGCCGCCGCGACGACCGGCCCGGTTACGCCGCCCCGCCCGGAGACCGCGGCACCGGCCGCACCCTCGCCGCCACCGCCACCGCCATCGTCACCGTCGCCTTCGCCCGAGCCAGCGGCCGCTCGCCTGCCCGAGCGGATCGTCGCCACGGCGGCCGTCCGGCCCGTCGTGGCGGCTCGGGCAGATGCCGGCGAACGCCTGCCGAGGCCGCCGTCGGCGCTCGCCGCCCGGATGCGCCGGATGGCCACTCGCCTCGGTGGAAAGGGCCGATGGGTGGTCGCCGGGGCCGCCGCGCTCGTCCTTGTCGCGACGCCGGCGGCCGTGCTCGCCTGGCCCGACTCCGCCGATCCGGGTGGGGGCGGCGCGCCGCCGGCAAACCCGACACCGACCGCCGGCCCGGCGCCGACCCTGCTGTGGGCATACCCGACCGGAAAGCCGATCACCGGCCGCGCCGCGGTCGCCGGCAACGCGGTCTACGTCGGCGGCCAGGACGGCGCCGTGCACGCGATCGACCGGACCACCGGCCAGCGCCTGTGGCGATACCCGACCGGCAGCCCGGTGACCTCGTCGCCGCAGGTGCGCGGCGGCGTGGTCTACGCGGCCGGCCAGGACGGGACGCTCCATGCCATCGGCGCCGGCGACGGACGGCGGCGGTGGTCCAAGGCGGACGCCGGACAAAATCCCACGCTCGCCGGCGAGACGCTCTACGTCAGCGGCGACGAAACGGTGCGCGCGTTCAGCCTCAGCGGCGGCCGGCGGTGGACCTACGGGGCCGACGACCCGATCGCCACCGCACCGACGGCCTCCGGCGACACCGTGTACGCGACCACCGAAGACGGCAAGGTCCACGCGATCGACGCGGCGCGGGGCGACCAGCGCTGGGTGGGTCGGGCCGGCCGCGACGCCCTCTCCGCACCCGCGGTGGCCGGCGGGCTGGTGCACGTCGGCAGTGCCGGCCGCCGCCTGTACGCGCTGGACGCCGCGACCGGACGCGAGCGGTGGAGCTACACGACCACGGCCGGCGTCGCCGCCGCGCCGCTGGTCACCGGCGACACCGTCTACTTCGGCGCGTCCGACGGCGTCGTGTGCGCGCTCTACGTCGACGACCGCAGCGTGCGGTGGCGGTTCACCGTGGACGGTGGCCGTCCGGTGCCGGTGCTGGCGGACGGGGTCCTCTACGTCACCAGCCAGGCCGACCGGATCCACTCGCTAGACGCAGCGACCGGTGACGAGCGATGGGTGTCGCCGCTCGACGGCCTCGACGGCGCCGCGGCGCGGGTCGATGCCGGCGTCATGTACGTCGGCGCCGCCGACGGCCGCCTGTACGCGCTGCGGCTGCCGCCCGGCCTGGCGCCGGACATCACCACGCCCTCGGCGACCCCGTCGCCGACGCCGTCTCCCTCACCCACCAGGGTCACCCCGCGAAAGACGAAGAAGCCACAGCCGCCGCGCCGGTCGACCGACACGCCAAGCCCGATCGAGGACACGCCTCCTCCCACCGAACCGTCGGTGCCCCCTTCGCCGTCTCCGGAGCTCGACGCCGCCTCCCCGCCGCCCGACGGCGGCGGCTGACGGCTGGCGTCACCCGCGCAGGGCGGCGAGGATGCCCTCGCAGCTCCGGCTGGCCGCTCGGGCCGCCGTGCGCAGCTCCCGCGCCGACAGCGGGTGCTCGGCGACCGCCTGCCAGCGCGCCAGCGCCCGCTCGGCGGTAGCGGCCAGCAGCTCGGGCGGCGCGTCGCCGGGCAGCCCCAACCGGGCCGGCGCGGCCGTCCCGCCGCCGCCGAGCAGCAGGTCGAGCTCGGCGAGCTGCCCGGCTCGCCCCGGCATGCGGCCCGAGCGCAGCAGGTGCAGCAGCCGCACCTCGACGAACTCGTGCGCGCTGGCCCGGATCTGCTCGGCCGCCGCGCCGAGATCGGCCGCGGCGGGCTCGGCCGCCACCCCCGGCGAACGCAGCACCGCGTCGAGCGTGGCCAGCGCCGACCGCGCCTTCAGCACCTGCGCGCGGCCGACGAACTGGGTCGCCAGCGTCTCCCGCAGCCGGTCGAGGCCGCTGTGCGCGGTCAGCTCGCGGGCCAGGTCGCCCGCGCTGCGCACGGTGCCGTCGCGGATCAGGCGCACGCCGAGGCGTACCCCGAAAAGACCCAACCTGGCGAGGACCCGGCGCCGCTCCGCCTGGCCGGCCCCGGCGGCGGTCGCGGTCGCCGTGAACCGGTCGGCGGTGAGCATCAGGTCGACGGCGTCGGCCGCCGGTGCCGCCGCGATGCGGGCCAGCGTGCCGAACTCCTCCTCGCGCAGCGTCGCACCCGCCGCGGCGAGCAGCCCGGCGACCGGCAACACGATCGGGCACAGCCGGCGCAACCGCTCGTCGGCCTGGTAGCGGGCGGCCACCCGGCCCGCGGCCGCCATCGCGTCGAGCCGGCAGGCGCCGATCTCGTCGGCGCGGGACAGCACACCGACCGCGTTGACCGGGGTGCCGGACACGAGGTCGTCGCCGTGGAACGCTTCCAGGAAGCGCAGGTCACCGCCGTGCATGTGGCGCAGCAGGTAGATCACCGCGTCGGTGCCGGCGGCCCGTTCGCCGTCGGCCTCCAGAAACGACATCGTGCGCAGCGACACGTCGGCGGAGAGCGAGGCCAGCCCGGGCGTGTCGATGAGCGTGTGCTCGCGCAGCCGGCGGCTGGGCACCTCGACGGTCAGGTGGTCGACCTCCTCGGCGGGCCGGCCCAGCGAGATCCGCACGGCACCGGCCACCCGGTCGAACGGCCGCGCCTCGTAGCGCCCGTCGGTGAGGTGTGCCGTCACCTTGTACCCGGGCCCGTCCCGGTACCAGGTCACGATCCGGGTGCACTCGCCGGCGTCGGTCGGCGCCAGGTCCTCCCCCACCATCGCGTTGAGGAGCGTGGACTTGCCCGCCTTGAGCTTGCCCGCGATGGCGACCCGCAGCGGCTCGTCGAGGCGCCGTACGGCCGCGGCGAGCGTGGCCCGCGCCTCGGCGCCGGAGAGCTGCCGCCCGGCGCGGTCGAGCAGCGTCCGGACCTGGTCGGTCAGCGGCGTGTTCACGGCACCGCCCGGATGCCGCGGTCCGCGGTGACGCGCTCCGCGACCCGGTCGAGGTCGCGCCACCCCCGGTCGAGCTCCTCCGCGCGGCGGGTGCGGTCGTCGGCGCGCATCCCGGCGGTACGGCGCACCGCGGCCAGCGCCTGCTCGGACGAACGCCGGGCACCGCCGGCCCGGGCGGTGAACTCGTCGCGCAGAAACCGCTGGGTGCGGCGCACCGCGTCGCGGCTGTCCCGCCCGACCACGAAGCCGACGTCGTCGACGTACCGCCGCAGCTCCTGCTTGGCCTGCTGGCGGCGCTGCTCCACCTGGCGCTGCCGCTCGTCGCGGATGAGCTTGCGGCCCACCGTCAGCCCGCCCAGCACACCCACGGGAGCGGCCAGCGTCAGGCCGAGCAGGCTGCCGAACGCGCCGAGCATGAACAGGCCGCCGTACGTGACCCGGGCGGCGGTGAAGACGCCGAGGAACTGCTGCACCGACGACCGGTCGAACCGGACCTCGAGCCCGCTCACGGTGGCGACCGCGGCGGCCGGGGCCGGCAAGTCGAGGTCGAGGCTGTCGTACTCCAGGTCGAAGCGCCCGGCGACCTCGCGGGCCAGCTCTTCGGCGCGGGTGACGAGCACGAGGAGGTTGTCGACAGCCACGGCGGTCGCCTCGCGGGTGGCCCACGCCTTGAAGTCGTACCAGGTATCGCGGGGATCTCCGAGGTCGAGCTCCGCGTCGCCGCGGTGGACCATGGCGCGCAACCGCTCGCGGAGGTCGTGGTCGACGTCGGTGCTGAGGTCCTGGATGCCGTCGGCGAGCACCGTCTGCCAGGACGCCGACCCGGCGGCGAGGCTCTGGCGGCGCCGGGTCTGCTCGGCGAGCCGGTCGGCCAGCGCGGCACCGGCCGCCGGGTCCACCACGGCGGCACGCTCGGCACCGACCTGCTCCTTGAGCTGCGCGACGGCGAACGCGAGGTCGCGGCGGACCCCGGCCACCGCGGCCGTGTCGGCGCCGCCGAGCACGTGCCGGCGCAGGGCGTCGATCAACCGGGGAAACCCGGACTCCGCGTTGAGCGCCGCGCTGTCTCGGGCGCCGGCCCGCATCCGCAGGAACGAGGAGACCGGCACGACCGGCAGCGACAGGCCGGCCCGCTCCAGGTGAGCCCGGTCGAGCTCGGCGATGCGCCGCCACTCCGCGTGCAGGTCGGTCTTGGTCAGCACGCACACCACACGCGGGCAGCGCTCCACCGCCCGTTCCAGAAACTCCACCTCGGGCGCGGTCAGCTCCTGGGCGGCGTCGGTGACGAACAGGGCCGCGTGCGCCAGGCTCAGCGCGCCGAGCGTGAGGTTGCCGTGGGCCGAGTCGAGGCCGCCCACGCCCGGAGTGTCCACGAGCGACAAGCCGCCCCGCAGCAGGCGGCGGTCGAGCCGCACCTCGACGGCGCGCAGCCGGCCGCCGTCCGCCTCGCCCCCGGCCACGTACTCCCGCAGCCGCTCGAACGGCACGTCGATGGGCGGCGCCTGCTCGTCGACGGGGTGCACCCGCACGGAAGGCCTCGGCGCGTAGCGCACGATCGTCGGCACCGCGGTCACCACGTCGACGTCGACCGGGCAGACCTCGGTGCGCAGCAACGCGTTCACCAGCGTGCTCTTTCCCTGCTTGAACTCGCCGACCACCGCGACCGGAACGTCTTCGGCGAGCAGCCGCGCCCGCGCCCGGTCGAGGCGCTCGACAAGATCGGCCCGGTCGGCGTCGCCCGCCATCCGCGCCACCCGGTCGACGTCTGCCAACCACCGGGCAGTCCTGTCCTCTTTCATCATGAGGAATTCCCGACCATTTGAACGCCGTAAATGCATGATCAGTGACGGCTAAATGATAATCGCGGGCGGCCGACCTCGACAGCGCGCTAGATTTCGCGGCACCATTTCGTTGACCTAGGGGGTGCGGCGATGGTTGATCGAAAACCGCGCGGACCACTGATCACTTTGTTCGTCGGACTGGTGACCGCCCTCGTGTTGGGTGTCCTCAGCGCCAATGCGACGGAGGAGGATGTGGCCCGGCGTAATGCCGCGTCCGAGCAAGGTGCCGCGCCGGCCGCGACCACCCCGGCCGCACCCGCGCCGACGACCCCGCCGGCCACCACCGCACCACCGGCAGTACCCGCCGGACTCCGCGCCGCGTACGCCGGCGAGGTGAACGGCGGCGGCGCCAGCATCGCCATCGCGGTACGCGACGGTGGCGCCATCGCGTACCTGTGCGACGGCCGCCGGATCGAGGCCTGGATGCTCGGCTCGGCCGCGGACGGCAAGCTGGAGCTCTCCGGCGACGGCGGGGCCAGCCTGACCGGGACGTACGACAAGGACTCGGCGGCCGGCACGGTCACCGCCAAGGGTCGCAAGTGGACACTCGACATCCCGGTCGCCAAGAAACCCTCCGGCCTGTACCGGTCGACCGCCGACCTGCGCGGCGCTCGCGTGGTCACCGGCTGGATCGTGCTGGCCAACGGCGACCAGGTCGGCATCGCCAACAGCGGCGGCCGCACCGCGCCGGCGCCCCCGCTCGACCTGTCCGACCGCACCGCGACGGTCAACGGCGAAGAGGTGACCGCCGACTCGATCGACGGCACCACCGGCACCGGGTTCTAAGGGGTCCACGATGACGTCGCCAACCCAGACCGGCACCGCGCCGTCCTCCGCCGACAAGGTGGTGCTGGTGGCGATCCCGATCGTCATCGGCGCGGCCGTGTCGGTGGCGCTCGGCGTCTACGGCCGCATGCACGAGCCCACCGGCATCGCGGTCAGCGTGGCCGGCTTCTCCAGCCCGCAGACCGTGAAGGTGTGGCTCGCGTCGGGCGTGGCGCTCTTCGCGCTGGTGCAGCTGTTCACCGCACTGGTCATGTGGGGCAAGATTTCGTTCGTGCCGTCCGGCCGCTGGACCGGCCCGACACACCGCTGGTCGGGCCGGATCGCGTTCCTGCTGTCCATCCCGGTCGCCGTGCACTGCCTGTACGCACTGGGCTTCCAGTCCTACGACCGGCGGGTGCTGGTCCACTCGTTGCTCGGCTGCTTCGTCTTCGGGGCGTTCACGGTGAAGATGCTGCTGCTGACCCGGCGCGGCCTGCCGGGCTGGCTGCTCCCCGTCGCCGGCGGCCTCGTGTTCACCGCGTTCATCGGTCTGTGGCTGACCTCGTCGCTGTGGTTCTTCACCGAGGTCGGCGTAAAGCTCTAGAGAGGGTGAGGCTATGCCGGAGCACCTCGCGTCGCGCCGGGTCCTGCTGACCGCACCGTGCGCGGCCGCGGTCGCGGCCGGCCTGGGCGCGTGCAGCACGTATGGCGGCTCGTCCGCACCTGAGCCCGCTCCGCCGGCGAATCCACCCGCGACGGGGCAGCCGCCACCGAGCAGCCCGTCAGGCGGCGGGGAGGCGCCACCGCCGGCCGGCCCGCCGCCGCTGGCCACGTTGGCCAGCATCCCGGTGGGCGGCGGCCGGATCTTCGGAGACCAGAAGGTCGTGGTGACCCAGCCGGAGGCCGGCACCGTGAAGGCGTTCTCCACGACCTGCACCCACGCCGGCTGCGAGGTCACCGCCGTCGCCGACGGCACCATCAACTGCCCGTGCCACGGCAGCAAGTTCGCCATCGCGGACGGCTCGGTCACGGACGGCCCCGCGCCCCGCCCCCTCCCCGCCGTAGGCGTCCAAGTGGACGGCGATGCCATCAGGCTCACGTAGGCGATACACTTCGATGGTCGTCAATTCTTTGCGTAGGAGGCACCATGATTCGCGGCCGGCTGGTATTGGTTCTCGCGGCGACCGTCGCTCTGGCCGGGGGCCTGGCCGCTCCCGCTGAGGCCGCCCCGGCCGGGCCCGCGGCGGTCGCGTCCGACGCCGAACTGATACCGCTGCCGCCGCCCGGCCAGCCGGTCGTGTCGGAGCTGACGCCGACGAGCGCACGACTCACCTGGACCCGGTCGGCCGGCCCCGTGTTCCGCCACTCGATGAGCCAGTTCGTCGACGGCGCCTGGCGGGGCTACGCGTCGATGCCGTTCACCACCTTCGTCGTCGGTGCCCTCACCCCGGGCGGCACCTACACGTTCGCGGTGCAGTCCCACGCCCTCTGGGGTTCGGGGTACACCAGCAGCCCACTGTCGCCGCCGGTCACCTTCACCACGCCACTGAGCTGACGGGAAATGACTGTCCAATACGACGCAAAGTGAGCACTTGTGTCGTGGCAGCGCCGGAGGATTGACGCTTCCGATCTTTTTCGGATGCGATATTATGAATCCTCCGATACTGGCGCGAGCATATGAGATGAGTGCCCCGTGGCCGAAGTCGTGCTGGGTCGAGATCACCTCGACGGCATGTTGGAAACGCTACTACGAGTTCCAGCACTTGGTGATTCTGATGTGCGAGATGCACGGGTGGAAGATCTACGACGGGCGCTAGCGCGCCCGTTGGAGATCACCCGATCGGTCGACGCGAGGCGCGATCTCCTGGCGATCCTCAACGCTTCACAGACCTGTTCCGGCGGGCTCAAAACGTTCACTCAGATCGTTCTGCGCCACCATCGCGGCGACGACAGCGCACGAGCGGCCGCCCTGGCACACGACGCGAGCGGGCCCGCACTGCTCTCCGCTCCCGACCGGGAAAAATTGCGCGGCGTTCTCGCGAGCATTTCGATCGGCGAGGTCGCCGACGCGGTCTCCGAGGTCGGCGAGCTTTCCGAGGTCAGCGAGCTGCGGTCGCTGCAAACCTGGCGTGATACCGCCAAGGCGATCCGCATCATCGAGCGATTGCCGGTAGCCGCCGACGGCGTGCCGCCTCTAGTCACTTTCGTCGAGCGTCTGAAAGCGCTCGTGAGCGGCCAGACCTCCGAGCAGCTCCGGGTATGGGTGGACACGGTCGCCGGCGGGCTCGGCATCGAGGCGCGCGCGCTCGCGGGTCTCCGGGCGACCGGTCGGCACGGGCGGGGCGGTCACCCGCTCCCGGACGAGGCCGTCCAGCCGGCCGACTCCACCGTCGTCGACCGCCGCCGGCCGCGTCCGCGCCGCACCGACGAAGCCGGCATGCTGTGGGGCGGCGTCCCCATCCGCAACCGTAACTTCACCGGCCGCGAGGTGTTGCTGGAGCAGTTGGAAGAGGCTCTGCGCACGAGTTCCAAGGCGTCGGTGCTGCCACAAACCCTGCATGGGATGGGTGGTGTCGGCAAGACACAGCTCGTCATCGAGTACGTTTACCGGCACCTCGATCAGTACGACCTGATCTGGTGGATCCCGGCCGAGCAGACGGCGGCTGTGTTGAGTTCGCTCAGTGCTCTCGGCGAGCGGCTCGGACTCCCCACTACCGAAGATCGACAGCAATCCGCGCGAATGGTCATCGACGCCCTGGCCAGCGGAGAGCTCTCGTGGTTGCTGGTCTATGACAACGCCGATGATCCAGACAGTTTGGATCAGTTCCTGCCGTCGTCCGGCGGCGATGTGATCGTTACGACGCGCATCCAGGAATGGGCCTCGGTCGGGCCAGCGATCGAGGTCGACGTCTTCACGCGTTCCGAAAGCGTCGAGCTGCTACTCAAGCGCAGCCGTGACAGCGAGGGCAACGTCCGCATTCTCGAGTCCGACGCGGCACAGCTCGCCGAAAAGCTCGGCGATCTCCCACTGGCGCTGGAGCAGGCGGCGTCCTGGTACCTGGCCACGGCGATGCCGATCAAGGAATACCTGGAGTTGCTCGACAGCCACATCGAGCTGTTGTCCGAAGGAAAGCCGAGCAACTACCCACTTTCCGTCGCGGCTTTCGTGACTCTCGCGAGCGAGCAGCTGCGCCAGGACCAGCCAGCCACGGCTCAGCTTTTCGAGCTCTTCGCGTACCTCGGCGGTGAGCCGGTGGCGGTGTCACTGCTGGCCGCCGGCAAGAACGCGGACCTCACCGAGCCCTTGCGCGGCCTGCTGCGCGCCAAGATCCCACTCAGCCGGGCCGTTCGCGACCTCAACAGGTTCGGCCTGGCGAAGGTCGACGCCACGCAGCGGATCCAGGTGCACCGGCTGGTGCAGCGCGTGCTACGCGACACCATGCCGCCCGAGCTGGCCAAGGCGACCTTGCGCAACGTCAGAAACATCCTCGTCCAGGCCAATCCCGGCGACGCGGACGATCTCGGTGAGCTCGCCCTCGCCCAGCACGCCGAGATCGGTCCACACATCATGCCCGCCGACCTGATCAACGCCGACACTCTCGAGGCTCGCCAGGTCGTCGTCGAGCACACCCGCTACCTGTACATCATCGGCGACTTCGAAAACAGCCGTCGGCTGGCGGAGTGGGCCGCGACCGCGTGGGAGAAGGAAACCTTCGATCCGCGGCTCGGGCCAGATGGTGAGTTCACGCTGCTGGCACGCGCCCAGATGGCCAACGCGATGCGCTCTTACGGCGACAGCGCGAGCGCCGCCGAGATCACCCTCGACACCTACGAGCGCTTCCGCTCGAGTCCACAGCTCGGCCCCAACCACGAGTCCACCCTCATCACCGGCAACCAGGTCGGCGCCGACCTGCGCATCGCCGGCAGATACCTACAGGCCCTCGAGTTCGACAAGCAGTCCGTGGCGGCGCACCGCCGGGTGTTCAAGGCGGAAGACGACACGTACACGCTGCGGGCCAAGACCAACCTCGCGGTCGACTTCCGGATGGTGGGCAGCTTCGCCGAGGCGTTCAAGCTCGATCGAGAGGTCGCCGACTACTGGGAAGACGCGGGCCGCAGAGACTGGCGCGCCTTCGAGGCGTACATGAACATGGCACGCAGCTACTACGGCATGGGCGCCTACGCCGCCGGTCTTGAGCTTGTCGAGCGCTGGCGGGAGCCGCTGCACGACGCGCTCGGGTCAAGCCATCGGCTTTCTCTGCTCGCCGACCGGACATACGCCATCCTGCTCCGCAAGTCTGGCCGGCTCGACAACGCCACCGTCCTCCTCGAAGAGCTACAGGGGCGCACCCAGAAGCGGTTCGGGTCCAACCACGAGTACACCGTCGCGGTGAGCGTGAGCCGCGCCAACGCACTCCGCGAGTCCGGCGAGCTCGACGAAGCCGAGCAGCAGATCTCCGACGCCCTGGGCAGATACAAGTCCGACTTTGGCGAGCGACACCCGCTGACCCTCGTCGCCATGGTCAACCAGGCCATCATCCGGCGAACCCGCGGCGAGCTCGACGACGCCCGAGATCTCGACGACCGCTGCTTCGCAGAGCTCGCGAGCGTGCTGTCGCCCGAGCACCCGTACACCTTGTGTGCCGGCGCCTCGCTCGCCATCGACTTGGCGCTGGCCGGCCAGGCCGATGCGGCGCTCGACCTTTCTACCAAGGTGTTGCAGACCTCCCGGGAGACGACCGGTGGCGGGCACGAGGAGCGAAACGGCTTCGAGCACCCATACCTGCTGATGCGTGCGGTCAACCTCGCTCACGACCTGCTGGCGTCCGGTCACGCCAACGAGGGCAACGCGCTGCTCGCGGAGTCTCTCGACGCGCTGCGCCGGCTGTTGGGGCCGGACCATCACGAGGTCGTGTTGGTCGCCGAAGGTCAGCGTGCCGAGGGCGACATCGAGCCGCCGCCGACCTGAGCGGTCCGTGCCAGGCTCAGGCTGGCGTGGCGCCGGCGCCGTTGCGGTGCAGCCACTGCTGCCGGATGCGGGCAGTGGTCTCCTCCGCCGCCCGTGCCACGGCCGCCGGCACGGATACGCCCAGCAGCTCGTCGGTCGTCTCGCGCAGCCGGGCCACCAGCTCTCGACCTTCCGGAGTCAGCGCACCGCACTCTTCGATCGAGCTCAGGCCGATGTCCACATGGATGCGTCCGGTGGCAAACTGCCGCGTCGCGGTTTCCTCCAAGCCGTCGACCTCGCGCAGCACCCGCCACATGTCGACGACCCCGACGAACGCGTAGACACCCTGGAGGAGACCCGCCAAGGGCCGCGGGTCCGTGCGCCACGGCGCGAAGTACCTGCCGCGGTCGGCCGGGTCGCTCATCGGTACGAGGTCGAGCATCGCGCTCAGCTTGGAGTGCTGAAACTCGTGAACGATCGTCACCGCGAACTCCGCCGGTGACGGCGGGCGGGTCAGGCCGAAGACGCCGAAGGCATGGCGGATCGTGGCGCTGCGCGCCGATCGGCCGTCCGGGTCCAGCAGCGGTACGAGCGTCCGCAGCCCAGCCACCAGCTCCGCCGCGCGCTCCGGCCGGCGCTGCGCGAGCAGCTGCCACGCACCGGCGAAGTGCTCCTGCCAGGCGGCCACCTCGCTGGCGGCCAGCCGGGGTGCCGGCGGCACGTGATGTCCGTGCCGGTACGGGTCGACGTCGTCGAGGCCGACGGCGAGCCGCTGGCCCGCGGCCTCCGCGGTCAGCCGCCGTACCGGCAGCCAGCGCGACTCGTCCTCCTCGCCGCCCACCTCGAGGACCGTCCCGCCACCGCTGAGCGTGAGGCGACCGCCTTCCGCGGTGAGCAGCGCCCGTTCGGTGGCGCCGAGCTTCGCTACTCCGACTCCGGGTACGGCCGCGATACCTTCCCGCACCGGGATCTCCGCCGCGCCGTCGACACCGGTCGCCGCGCCGGCCACGATCGCGATGGCCGCGAGCTGTGCCACGTCCGTCCACTTCGGACTGCCACGGTGCGCCGCGCGGGCCGCGATCGCCGCCCAACCGCCGACAAGTGGGGCGCCGATCACCTCGCGAAACCGCTCAGGGTCACGGCGCCGAGCTCGCTCGAGAGCGCCGGCCACCGCGTCACGCTCGCTCGCCGGACCGGGCCACCGCTCCAACAGGTACCCGATGAGCTGAAGGTGCTTGCTCACCTGCGAGAGACGCAGGGCTTCCACCGCCGGCGCACCGCCAAGACCCCCGGCGAGCCGGTCGAACAGGGTCTTTTCGAGCTCGAAGACAGCGGTGCTCATGCGCGGACCTTTCCGGCCAGGGCGGAGAAGTCCGCGACGACCCGGTCGCGGACATGGTTGATGAGTCGTTGCAGGTCGGCGCAGTAGATCGACGGGTTGCGGAATCCAGCCCCCGCGCGGTAGCGGTGCACGTAGTGCCCGCCGCCGCAGACTTGATGGAGCGGGCAGGCCAGGCAGTCGTCGCTGAGGGCCACGCGTCCGATCTGCCGGGCCACGACGCCGGGGTCGTCGAGCAACGCGTCCAGCTCGTCCCGCCGGATGTCCAGACCGGTCGCCGACGCCCCCTGATACGCCGACTTCAGCGCATCGACCTGCTCGATGGTGCCGTCGGTCTCGATGACCGCGAGCGCGGCCGGGCTGAGCCCGATCTGCTCCGAGCTGCCCCTGCCGCCGAGCAGCAGCACGATCACGTCTTCGAACAGCTGGACGCTGGGCGGTTTCGCGTCCTTGTACCACCTGTCGAAGGCCGCGACGAGCCAGTCGCCGTGCGGCGTCGGCGAGCCTGGGGGCCGCT
The DNA here is from genome assembly GCF_052068095.1 of Phytohabitans sp. LJ34. Classification (NCBI taxonomy): domain Bacteria; kingdom Bacillati; phylum Actinomycetota; class Actinomycetes; order Micromonosporales; family Micromonosporaceae; genus Phytohabitans; species Phytohabitans sp. LJ34. The sequence continues at coordinate 244,928 of NZ_JBQHDG010000018.1, forward strand.
CTGGCGGGTTCTCCCAGTTCGCGTGGGGCAGGAGGAAGTTGATCGAAGGCGGCTCGAACGCCCGGAGCGCCTCGTAGGTGGCGACTGGATCGGTGCCGGCCGCGACAGTACACAGTAGACCGCCGTAGCTCGCACGGTTTTCCGGCTGGCGGAGCAGATCGAGCGCGGCCGCGACACGATGGAATGTGCCGCGGCCGTCGTGTGTCACCCGGTGCCGGTCGTGGTCCGCACGGGTGCCGTCGACGCTGACGCCGACCCGCACCCGGTGCCGCCGCAACTGCGCCATCGTCCGCTCATCGAGCAGCACCCCGTTGGTCTGCATCCCGACCTCGACGGCGCAGTGCTCCTCGAGGCTCGCGCGCAGGTCTCCGGCGAGCTCGCCGATACGCGCCGCACCGAGTAGTAGCGGCTCGCCGCCGTGCAGGATCACGCGGATCGACCGCAGGCCGTGCCGGACGACATGGCGGGTGAGACTGGCGACCGTCGCCTGCCACACCTCGGCCGGCATCACCGACGGCCGACCACGCCAGCTCTGGTCGGCGTGCTCGTAGACGTAGCAATAGGTGCATGCGAGATTGCACCTCGCATGCACCTTTACGATCACGTCACGCACCGGGACCGGCCGCCAGCCCGACTCGCGAAGCTGCTTCAGGTCCATCTCGCCGTACGGCCACGGCGCGCGCCGGATGTGATCGGCACGCACCGTAGCGACGGCGGGATGGGTCACTGCACGAAGGAACTGAACGCCGAGATGACGCCGTCAGGGTCGTCGAGGCTACGCACGAGCCGCTCTACGGAACGGACCAGAGCGGGATCACCGGAGGCCGCAAGGTCTGCGATTGCGAGGTTTGACACCTCTGCCAGCGGCGCCCACCGATTCGACTCCGACCCTGCGTCCATCGACGTGGCGTCCACGGATATCTACCTCCGTCTATATGTTGACTCGCGGCGGGCACAGTCCTGCCCGCCGCGCACACTTTGCCGGAGAAGTATCTAGGACTTAGAACTGCGGAGGTGTCAGATTTACACCTCACGGGAGCAACTTGACAAATCTTGACATGGACACGGTTTAGGCTGAGGGTGGCTCGACCAAACAATCGATACGCCTCTTGTGCGCCACGCTCTCGGTGATAGGGTGCGCGTCCCCCAGCGACACGCTCGTCCGAGCCAGCACGTCCTCGCGCAGCGCCTCCGACTCGCTGGTCTCTCCCGCCCCGGCCAGATCCAGCACGAGGTTGGCCGCGATCGCCAGTGTGTCTGGATGGTCTTCTCCACGCACCTCGCGTGCCTTCGCGTACGCGTCGGCGGAAAGCGCGCGGGCGACTTGTGCCCGCCCGCCAGCCAGCGAGTAGTCGGTGGCGAGGTTGGCGATCGCCGAGATCGTGAACGGGTGCCGGTCACCGAGCGTGTCGCGCAGTGCCTCGCTCGCTACCGCGTCAAGCTGCTGTGCCGGAGTCCGCTGTCCCTTGGCACGCAGGATCGCCGCCCGGTTTACCCGGGCCCCGAGCGTAAGGGGATGGCGACGCCCGAAGGTCCGCACATACGCCGTCTCGGCATCCGATGCCCAGACGTCGGCTTCCTCCACGGCATTGTGCAGATGCAACGTGTTGGCGTAGCTGAGCATCGCGGCAAGTGTGTACTCGTGATCCGAGCCGAACGTGATGTTGCATTCGCCGTAGTGGTCATGAAGCATCTCCAAGGCCTCCGCCACGGCGCCGAGACCGCGGTGCGCAAGTGCCAGGGTCCGCCGAAACAGTAAGCCGGCCCGGTCGAGTTGGGCGGGCAGTCGGCTGCCCGTGCCGGCGTACTCCGGCTGTAGTTCGAGCACCTGTCCGTACTGGCCCAGCCCGTACAGATCCTCGGCGAGCGCGTGTACCGACAGGAGAGTCCGCCAGTCGTCGGCACCGTGGTTGTCGCGGTAATAAGCCAACGCCACGCGGTCTGTGGCCCGAGCGGCGGCGAACTCGCCGAGGTGGCGCAGGCTGACCGCGAGATTGTGCCGGCGTCGGGCGGTACGGGCGTCCAACTCACCGTGTTGGTGCAGGCAGCGGGTGAGCGTGTCGCGATCGATTTCCAAAGCCCTGCGGTATTCCCCAGACAGGCGCAGGTCGGACGCGTGGCTGGACGACATGTCCAATGTGAGGTGGTGGTCTTCGCCGTAATCCGGGTCCGCGCGAAGCCGGCTCATGGCGTCTGCCGTCAGGTCGCGGGCCTCCTGATATCGACCAAGCCCGCGAAGCGCGTTGGCCCACTCACGGGTCGCCTGCAATACCAACTCGTCAGCCGGCCCCAGGTCGGGATCCGCACCCCACGCCGACACGGTCGAATCCGCGAGGGCGCACGCGCCGGCGTAGTCACCGATGATGTATCTGTATCGGATCTGGTGATACACCGTCTGGCGCGCCGCCGCCAACTTCGACCGGATGAGATCGGCGGGCAGCACGTGAGCGGCGATCTCCCGGTGCATGCCGATCGACACCACGTCGTCCGGTCGGCCCTGGTCCGCGGCGGCCAGGATCTCGTGAACGTTGTGCCGGGCCCGTTCCAAGGCGTCGGGTGACAGGACCGCACGCAACGCACCCCGCGTCACGGGCTGGACCTCGACCCGTTGATCGGCGTGTAGGCGGGCCAGCCCGAACTGCTGGATGGATCGCAGCGCCTTCGGCAGGTCGACGGGATTGCGAAACGTGCGCCACAGCGCCGTCGAGACGTTACCGGCCCGCCCCTGCCGTAACAGCGCCACCGACACCGGCTCGGAGCCGAACCACGCGAACAGTTCGAGAACCAACATCGCGGCCGGATCCGCCGTGTGGAAGGCCTCGAGAGCCACCTTGATGGACGCGAGCACCTCGGGTGGATGCGTAGACGGTGATCCTGCCGGCGCGTCGTCCGCCGCGGTGTGTTCCAGCCGCTGCTGCAACTCCTCCCAGGACAGTCCGGGCGCGCGGCGAAGCGCGGCGATGTGTTCGAGCGCGAGCGGAAGTCTGCCGATCTTGCCGACCAGCTCCATGGCGCGCTCTTCGGTCAGCGCCTCGTCCCGCTTTCGCAGGAACGCGACGGCCTCGTCCACGGTGAAGTCGGGCACCTCGATGCCGACGCTCGTACTCTCGTGTCCGAACGTCGGGTCGCAGGTGGTGACGATGACATAGCCGCCGAAGTTGGGCATCAGGCGGCGCACTTCGTCGTCGTTGACGCCGTCGAACACGAGGAGATAAGGGGCCGGCAGCGCTTCGAGGTCCTTGATGACGCTTTCGATCGTCTGCTCGGCGCTCTGCCCCATCCGGGTGCCGAGCCGGTCGGCCAGATCGAGCAGCGACCGGCGTGCCCGCTCCACCTGGTCAGCCTGCACCCACCACGTGACCAGGTGATCCGGTAGATACCGCTCGACGTACTCCCGGGCCAGCTGCGACTTGCCGACCCCGCTCAGGCCATGCAGCACCATCGGCGCGTGCGGGTTGGCGAGCATCTCCGCCCGCATGCGGTCGAGCAGCGCTCGGCGGCCGGTGAAGCTGATGTCGCGGTCGGGCAGCCCACCCACGATGGGCTCAGCGGGCACCGGCCGCGACGACTCGATCCGCGGACGCACCACGTCGAACGAGCGGATCACGGGGGTCAGCCGCTCCGGATGCATCGGCGACGGGGGTTTCAGCTCCGGCCGTGGGCCGAGCCGCGACTCACCGGTCGAGGCCGAGGCCGGCGACGCGACCACTCGGGTGGCTGTCCGACCCGCGCCACGAGCCGCCACCCACAGCGGCTTGAAAACTCGGTCAAGCTCCTTCTCCTCGGCGTCGAGCTCGCCACGCTGCGCCAGGGCGACCACGATCGACTTGACCTTGCCCCATGCGGGAAGCGTGGTGCCATGCAGCATGGCGCTCACGGTCTGGTGCGAAACGTTCTCGAGGCGGTTGGGGAGCCGGAAGATGTCTTTGCTGATAAGTCGGGCCGCGGGCTGCCCAGCGTGGTCGTAGAGCTCGTGCAGGGACACGACCAACTCGCGCAGCGGACCACTGGGTAAGTGATCCAGATCTGGCAACGGGATCGCCAAACAACACACTCCACGCGCGCGCCAACCCTTGTCAAGCCCTGATGGACAAGCTTTACATGGCACCTCACTCCTTAACAACTATCCGGCCACCGCGGTTCATGATCCTTTCGGAAGATCGCTCATTGGTTGCCTTTGTCAAGCTCACGGCCGGAGGCGGACGAGCAATTCACGCCCGACCGGTCGCGTAAAGATCTGTATCAACGGGGCCACAAAAGTAGAGACCTCACGCGCCGGGTTTCACGCTCATTTCAAGGCGTCAATCACGTCGCCGCCCGCCCGCCGGAGGAGAAGCCGTGAACGTCCCACTGGACACGAGCGCCATCGCGCTCCTGGTCCTGCTGTCCTGGCAGGTCGCAAGGGCGGTCGCGTTCGTCAGCGCCACCCTCGTGTCCCTGCTGTCGCGCAACCCCGCGCGTCGCGCGGAGGCCCGGAGGGTCCTGCGGATTCTGAGCCATCAGTATCACGATCCACAAGTCTGAAAGATCGAAATCTCGGCCTCGGGGCAGCGCTCTGGGTCAATTCGCCCATCGAGTGCTTCACTTATATGGATCGTCGACGCCGCGCCTCGAAAAGAGTCTCAATGAGCACAGACCGGTTTGGTCGAATGGTCACGTTCTACTCGTTCACCGGTGGCACTGGTCGCACGATGGCGTTGGCCAACATCGCCTGGATCCTGGCGGCAGCCGGGCATAGGGTACTCATCACGGACTGGAACTTCGAGGCTCCCGCCCTGCACAGATACTTCCGGCCCTTCCTGCGGCCGGAGTCGACCGAGCAAGCCACGGGCGTCGCCGATCTTGTCCGGGGATACGAATGGGATTTCGCGCGAGGCGCTGCGGAGTGGAAGCGTCACGCTCAGGTAGCGCCACACGTCATCGGCATCGACTGGGAGTTTCCCGGTGACGGGTGCCTCCACCTGCTCACCGCTGGCCGGCAGGATCGGCTGTACGCGCCGACTCTCAGCGCGATGAACTGGGACGAATTCTATGAGCGCTACGAAGGCGGGGCTTTTCTCGACGAACTGCGCGCGGACATGCGGCGTGGATACGACTACACGCTCGTCGACAGCCGCAGCGGGTGGAACGAGGTCGCGGACATCTGCACGATTCAGCTACCGGATGTGCTCGTCAACTGCTTCACCCTGAGCGCGCAGGGCATCGAGGGCGCGGCGGAGACAGCGGCATCGGTCCGGTACCGGTACGGCGGTCGCGAGATCCGTATCCTGCCGGTGCCGACCCGGGTGGACACCGCGGAGCAGGAGAAGGCCGAGATCGGTCGGATGCTCGCCATGAGCCGGCTCGCCGGCCTGCCCAGCCGACTGTCCGAATCGGAACGTGAGGAGTATTGGCGCGCGGTCGAGCTGCCCTATCGCCCCTTCTACGCCTTCGAAGAGATCCTGGCGACGTTCGGCGATCGGCCCGGGAGTGCCTCCTCCCTACTGAGCGCATACGAGGCGCTCACCCACCACATCACCGAGGGTGCGGTCACCCGACTCGCGCCGGTGCACGATCCGCTGCGCGCGTACACGCTCGCCCAGTTCACCCGCCGGTCCGCGGTGGTCGAAGAGGAGCTCGCCCTTGCGTACGTTCCCGCCGACCAGGTTTGGGCCGAGTGGATCGAGCGCCTGCTGATGTCGGCCGGCGTTCGGGTACACGACGCGCCGTTGAGCACCACCGAGCGGGGCACCCGCCGGGCGTCACACGAGGCCCGCCTGCTGCTGATCGTCTCGGCTGCGAGCGCCGACATCCAGGCGACGCTGGTGCCCCGGAAAAGGGACGACGGCGTGCTGGCGGTCTATGTGGACGAGGTCCGTACCCTACCCGGGCTGACGACCTCGGCGTCGGTCTTCCTCGCCGGACTCGATACCGACGCCGTGATGGAACGGATCCTCCGCCTTGTCGGCCGCACGGGCGCCGTGGTGCCTCCCGATCGTCGCCAGCTGGGCCGGCGCTTTCCGGGACACCCTCCCGAGATCGTCGAACTGCCGGAGCGAAACCCGCGCTTCACAGGCCGTGAGGCGGAGCTCCGCCGGATCCGCGCCTACCTGCACTCGCACACCGAAGCCGACGCGTCGCGCCGCCCCGTACCCGTGTTGTTGCACGGGCTGGGCGGTGTGGGAAAGACCCAGGTGGCGTTGGAGTACGCGCACAGGTTCAAGAACGCGTACGACGCGGTCTGGTGGTTCGGCCCGGACGAGGTGCGCGGGCCCGCCCTGGCCGACATCGGCCGGCCGGCGCCCAGAAAGCCGTACGCCCCGTGGCTGGTCGTCTGCGACGACGCGGACGACCTCGACGTCATCACCGGCCGGCTCCCGCCGGGTGCGGGTCATCTGCTCTTCACCTCACGTGGCGCCGCCTGGCAGGACCTTGTGCACACGACAAGGATCGAGGTCTTCAGCCGGCGCGAGAGTGTCCAGCACCTCCGCCGCTTCGTGCCCGCCATCGAGGCCCGACAGGCCGACCGGCTGGCGGCCCTGCTCGGCGACCTGCCGCTGGCTCTGGAAGGCGCCGGCGCCTGGCTCGCCGAGACGGGCACCCGGGTCGAGGAGTACGCCCGGCAGGTCGAGCGGGACGGCGTCGCGGGCGTCGAGCAGACCTGGGCCCGAACCCTGGACCGGTTGCGGGAAAGTCACCCGACCGCGCACCGGCTTCTCCAGCTCTGCGCGGTGCTCGCTCCGTGCGTCGGGCTGGACGTCATCTACGCCGACGAGTTCGCGGCGGCCCTCGCCCGAGACGACCCGGCGGTCGCCGATCGTCCCTACCGCGCCCAGCTCGTACAGAGGATCAACCGCCTGGCCCTCGTCAGGCTCGACGTCGGTCGCCGCGAGCTGCACGTCCACCGGCTGTTACAGCACCTGTTGCGGAGCCAGCTCGACGACGACGGGCTCGCGGACGCCCAGCACCAGGTGCACGGCGTGCTGTCCCGGCTACGCCCGTCCGCCGGCGTCGACGACCCGACCACCTGGGCGTGGTTCGGTCTACTGTGGCCCCACCTCGACCACTGCGACGCGGCGAGCTGCCGGGACGAGCCGGTACGGGAGCTGATCCTCGACCGGCTCCGGCACGATCTGGCGCGCGGCGCTCTCGTCGACGCGCACACGCATGCCACGCGGACGGAAGCCACCTGGCGCGAGTCCGGCGTAGTCCACCACCGGCAGGCGCTCCGGCTGCGGGACCTGCTCGGGCGCATCACCCGCGACCTGGGAGGGGCGGACACGGCGCACGCCATTCACGTAGAGGTCCTGGCCGAGCAACGCGCCCTCCTCGGACCGGCCGACCCCGACGCGCTGGGCACCGCCTGTGCTCTCGGAGCCGACCTCCGCGCGCTCGGGCGGTACGCCGCCGCGGCCACGCTCGACGGGGAGACGTACGCCGCGAGTCTCGAATCACTCGGCGCCGAGCACCCGGCGACGCTCCTCGCGGCCCACGGCCTGGCCGCCTCCTACCGCGCCGCCGGGGAGTTCCGCGCCGCGCGGGTTCACGATGAGCGGGGGTACGAACTGCGCGGCCGGCTCCTCGGCGAGAGTCATCCGCTGACCCTCGCGTCGGGCGGAAGTTTGGGACGCGACCTGCGCGAGGCCGGCGACTACACCGGCTCGGTCGCGTTGCTGCGTCTGATCCGCCGGGCGCTCGAAGAGACCTTCGGCTCGAACGCCCTCCCCGCGCTCGTCGCGTCGGCGAACCTCGGCGTCTCGCTGCGGTGCGCCGGCCACGCCGACCTTGCCGCCCCTTTCCTCGACGAGGCGTACGAAGGGCTGAACGAGCAGCTCGGTCCGGCGAATCCCGCGACACTCTCGTGCCGCCTGAGCCGAGCCGTCAACCTGCTCGCGCTCGGCCACGCCGGCAGTGCGGTCACCGAGCTGACGCAGGTACACCTCGCCTACGAGAGCAGCCTCGGCCCCCGGCACCCGTACGCCCTCGCCAGCCTCAACAACCGCGGCGTCGCCAGCCGCGCGTCCGGCGACACGGCGCTCGCGCGCTCGCTGCTCGACGAGGCCAACATCGGCATGCGCGACGTGCTGGGCCCGGACCACCCGCACGCCCTGGCTGTCCGGCTCAACCTGGCCGCGCTGCACGCGGAAGGAGGACAACCGGAAGAGGCGTCGGAGATGGCGCGCGGCTACGCCGAAGACACGGCCCGCGTGCTGGGGCACGAACTCCGCACCCTCGACCCACATCCGGCTTGGTAGCGCGCGGTGGCGCGGGATCGGTCAGTAGGTTGGTGCGTCGTCAGACGGACCGAGCGTGCCGCCGATCAGCCAGCAAAGCATCTCCGGCAGGATCTGCACCGCGCCGAAGTGTGCCGTCTGCGCCTGCACCTGCGCGTAGGCGCGAGGGATCCGGGCGGCCAGCCACCGGGTGTGGCTGGCCGGTGAGAAGTTGTCGTCGGCACCGTGCCACAGCAGCACCGGCGGCCGGATGTGTTCCGGCCGAAATCCCCATTGGGAACGCAACGCGAGAACGTCGTCGATCCAACCGTATGGACCTGCCCGGAACGCTTCGGCGTACGTCTCTGCGAGCAGGCGGCGAATCACGATGTCACCGACCACCCGCAGGTCCGGATCGGTCATCTGGCCGCGCAACACCTCGACGAGATGCTCCGGGTCGCGGCGGGCACGGTCGGCCCGCAGCCGCAGCCGTTCCACGAGCTTCGGCCCGTCGACGTCAGCGGTCGTGTAGGCGTTGAAGTTGGCATCCGTCATGCCGTGAAACCAGTCGAGGTCGTACGCGTTCGCCGGCGCCAACCCGACCAGTACCGCGACCCGCGATACGCGCTCGGGCAGGAACGCGGCGGCCGCGAGGGCATGCGGGCCGCCCCCGGAACGGCCGACCACCGCGAACTGCTCGATCCCCAGATGGTCGGCGATGACCTCGATATCTTGCGCCGCGTCGGCGACGGTCCGCTCTGGCGATCGATCGGATTCGCCGTATCCGGGGCGGTCGTAGCAGACGAGACGAACGCCGAGCCGGTAGAGAACGCTCGCCCGCGGTTTGGGACCGACCCTGCTGCCCGGCGTGCCATGGAGCAGGAACACCGGTGACCCTTGCGGATTTCCCGAAACCTCCACCCGAAGACGACGCCCGTCACGAGTCCTGATCCGAGACACCCTCCAGGTTACCGGCCGGGCTATGGGGTGGCCGGCTCCTCGGGCGTCGCCGCGCCCGCCGCGGCCTGTGCCGCCGCGCGCATGCGTAGCGCGGCCGCTACCGCCACGCCGCCGCCTACCGCGATCACCGCCAGGATCACCAGCCGGGCGGCCACCGGCGGCCACGGCACGGGTACCACGCCGCGGGCGAAGACCGCCGCGTTGGCCGCGCCCGCGAAGACGGCGACGCACGTGCCGGCCATGGCGAGCGCGAAGTCGGCGGCGGGGCGGCGGGCGAAGGCGTAGCCAGCGGCGGCGACCACGGCCAGAGCGGTGACCACGGGCCACACCTGGCCGACGAGCAGGCCGACAATCACGCGGCCCACTCCCGTGGTGCCGGCGTCGAGCTCGCGGGCCACCGCGTACGCGATCGCCAGTGGACCGGTCGCCGCGGCCAACCCGGCCAGGACCGGCAGCGCCCGCGACCACAGGCCCAGGGCGGCTATGCCGATGCCGGCGATGATGACGAACGCCCACCAGACGCCCGGGCTCGGTGGCGGCACCCAGTCGAGCGTCCCTTTTACCTCCATCGTGGACACTCCGTCGCGGAGTGGCACGACCCAGTCGCGTACCCGTTGCTCCCGGCCCGGGTCGGCTTGGACGGCGGGCGGCGGTTGTGCGCTCATCCAATGTGTACGGTGGTCGTGCCAGCGGAAGACCGGCTCGTCCGACGCGCGCCGCCACTCGGGCGGCTGGGTCGGGTCGGCGGTGGCCGGCGGCTCGGAGTCGCCGGCGAGCGTCGCGTTGAGGTACGTGGCCGGGGATCGCGTGTTCTCGTACACCCCGTCGGGGCGGACTTCCAGGTAAGGCTCGCCGTCGTAGCCGAGCACCTCGATGGTGCGGCCGGTGCGGTTTTCGAGCTCGAGCCGCCCGCCCGCCTCGACGGCGCGCACCGTGAGCCCCGGCATCGGTGGTGCCGAGGTCACGACCGTGCGGTAGTTCGTCGCGTCGGGCGCGTCGCCGCCGTGTGCCAAGGCGGGTGCCGCGGCCGCCAGCGCCCCGAGGACACCGGCGGCCACGGCGTAGCCGAGCCTTCTCAGCCGACGGCCGCCAGGATCGCCTGCGTGGTGGGCTGGACGTCCTTGCCGCCCACCCGCACGGTGGGCGTGCCGGTGACGCCGTCCCCGCTGGCCTCGTCGGT